>JAYWAI010000324.1:0-1617 GCA_043782545.1 Acidimicrobiia bacterium | reverse complement strand
AGCTCGGCCGCCACAATTTACGGCCTCGGGCTTGACGAACGATGTGTCGGCGATTCGCTTGCACAATGTCGAACGCGCCGATTCGCGAAGTCGCCGCCGCGGTGAGGTCGTTGCGTTTTTCGCTCTGTTAGCGATCTATCTGGCGTTAGCGCTGTGGATGCGGGCGGGGTTGCACTACGCGATCGGCGATGCCCTGTCGCGCAACGCATCGGCTCGAAATGTGTTGTTTGGCAGTCAACCAAAACTCTCCGCCTTGGGCTTTGTGTGGCCACCATTGCCCACAATTGTGCAACTGCCGTTGGTGCTCGTCTTGGAACCGTTTGGTCATGCGGCGGTAGCAGGCCTGGTGATGTCGGCGTTATTTGGCGCTGCAACCAGCGTTGTACTGCTGCGTTTGGCCGACAAGCTTGGCGTCGCGGCGTGGGCGAAATGGCTCCTCGTCGGGTTGTACGCGCTCAATCCCATCACGGCATTTCATGCCGCGAACGGGATGAGTGAAAGCCCGTATTTCTTTTTCTTGGCTGTGCTGGCCTATGGGTTTTCAGGCTGGATCGTGGATCGTCGAATTCCGTCGCTGGTGATGGCAGCAATGGCGCTATTGGGCCTCATGATGACACGGTTGGAAACGTTGTTCCTCGTACCCCTCGTTGGTGTGGCGGCGGCCCTGGTGGTATCAGGGGCGCGACAGAGAGTACGAATTTTTATCGTCACAATACTCCCAGCTGCTTTTGGGCAATTCGTATGGATGTTCACAGCCAAGCTGATCGTGGGCAACTTCTTGTACACGATCGAGAACCCGGGGGCAACAACCGGGGGCCCGCCGCGGGGCTCTCGGTGGATGGCGGACTATCGACCGTTGTCCTACGCGATCCGCTTTGCGACAAAAATGACGTTTATTCACGGGATTGGTTTCGTCGCCATTGCCGTGATTGGACTCGTGATGATGTGGCGTCGTGGCAAGGCCTTTGCTTTCGGTGTGGTGACGGTCGTTGCGGCTTGTGGCTTTTTCCCAGCGCTTCAGGCGTATCTGATCTCGCACGACAAGTCATGGGGAGACCCTCGCTACTTCAGTACAATCACCGTATTCACCCCGATTTTGGCGCTTTGGATTCTTCAAACAAATACGCCGGGCACCGACCTCGGGCGGCGCGACATCACGAAAAGTACCCTCGTTTCTGCTGCCGTCGCGCTCGCCTGTGTTGTTGCGCTTGCAGCCAACGCGGTCGTCGGGACTGTTGGCTTGTCGAACCCGACGACCACGGCAATTGAGCAGGAGTGGGTCGCGATTCGGGCCATGTCCGGCCGCGTTCGACCTCCGGAGGAGGACCCGCAAAATTACATTCGACTCAATGAGTTTGTGGCTATTTCTCGCCTCGCTGACGAGAAGCTGGCCGCCAACTCCAGCGATGCAGTACTGGTAGAAACGCGATCGGCCTTTCCGGTGATGTTGTGGACCAAAAATCCCGGCAAGTTCATTGGCGATAGCGACGAACGGTTTGAGTCGTTCATCGCCGCGAATGGTGGGCCAGTGCGGTACGCCGTCACCTCTCGATCTACGAAATCGACCATTTTGGATCTGATGCTCACCAAAGATCCGGGTTGGCATCAGATTGCGGA
>JAYWAI010000323.1:0-4361 GCA_043782545.1 Acidimicrobiia bacterium | reverse complement strand
TCCACATGGCGTACACGTCGCACAGCGTGCGGTGGGCGTCCCAGGTACGAATGTCAAAGCCGTAAGAATCGGCAAACGCGTTGTAATGCTTCGGCGGGCGGCCATACAACAAATGATGCGCAAGCACCGCGGTGTGGTCGTAACATCGCATGCCGTTTCCGGCTGTCTCAAGATCGATGAGCACGACACCAAACCGGCCGATAAGTGCGTTGCCAGAATGAAGATCGCCGTGACACAAGGCAATGCCGAGCGGATCACTTGCCGTCAAGATAGGCCACACGGCAGCCAGCTCGGCGTGGCGTTTCCAGAGCACTACGAGATCTTTGGCGGTAATCAAGGCGCGCTGATCGGCGTCTTTCAGGAGCGATTCGACGATTCCCAGGGGATCAAGTGGGCCGACAGCGGGAGCTCCGCCCGACGTGGCCTCGTGTAGTGAGCGACACAATTTGCCCATCTCGGCGGCACTTGGATCGGCTACTGGCGTATGGTCGATGAACTCCCATAGCGTCACGACGCCTTCATCGGTGATGATCGGCTGGTTGTCTACCGGGGCCAGCCGGGCGGCGGGCACGGCGGCTGTTTCCATAGCCCTGGCGATAGCGACTTCATGATGACCCAGACGAGCGCCTTGGTCGGCGGGGGAAACTCGAGCCAGCCAACCCTTGTCGGGCAGCGAGAAACCTGCCACAGAACCCATGCGCACCAGGCGAGCTTCGCCAAGCGACAGGCCCGTGGCCGCCAGCGCTTTGCGGGCTTGGGCCTCGGTGAATTCGTGGGCGCTCACAGTTGTGGGATCTCGCCGAGATGGCGCACGTCTGGCTCGATGAACAGGTAGGTGGTCGTGGGAACTGCTTGCCGTATTCGTTGTTCGGTGGCGTCGATGGCGTCGGCCAGCGATTGACCGTGAAGTCGATCGTGGAACACCACTTTGGCGGCCACGAGAAGTTCCTCTGGGCCGAAATGTTGGGTACGCAAATGGATGAGATCCTCTGTGTCGTCTGCGGCCAAAATTGCCGACCGGATGGCGCTGATTTCGGTGGGGTCGGCACTCTCTCCAATAAGAAGACTTTTCATTTTTATTGCGAGCGAAATCGATATGGCGCCGAGGACTAGGCCGATCACGATGGCGCCACCGCCATCCCAGCGGCCGTTGTCAGTGATCATGGTCATCACTACGGCAAGCAGTGCCACCGCCAGGCCCACGAGGGCGCCAAAGTCCTCCAGGAGCACGAGCGGTATCTCGGGAGCTTTGGCCGAGTTGATGTATTCCAGCCACGACATCGACCCGCGCGTTTTGTTGGCTTCGCTGGCCGCGGTGCGAAAACTGATTGATTCCAATACGACCGAGAATCCCAGAATGCCAATTGCCCACGCCGGCGAATCCAAATGTTCTGGGTGGCGAACTTTGTCGAATCCCTCCGTGAGCGCAAACGCCGAACCCAAAGCAAAGATGACGAGCGCCACGATGAATGCCCAGAAATAGCGTTCCCGACCGAATCCAAATGGGTGCCGTTCGGTGGGCTCTCGCTGGGCCTTTTTGCTCCCTAACAACAGCAAACCTTGGTTTGTGGTGTCGGCAATGGAATGCACACCTTCGCTGAGCATCGACGCGGCACCCGTGAAGGCGAAGCCCACAAACTTGGCGATCGCGATGCCCAAGTTGGCGGCAAACGCCGCCACAATTGTTTTGCGCGATCCATCATGCATGAGGCAAAGGTTCGCACATCTTGTCACCGGCACCCGAACATGGGTCAAGATGCGACCATGACGAATCTTCTTTCATTGAACGGCCGCGTCGCACTGGTGACAGGCGGTGGTCGAGGCATTGGCCGCGGGATCTCTGAGGCGCTCGCGGCCCAGGGTGCTGCGGTGGCTGTGAACTACCGCAAAGACGCCGATGCGGCCGCGGCAACCGTGGCCGCGATTCGGGACGCGGGCGGCGACGCTGAAGCGTTTCAGTGTTCCGTAGATTCCTGGGACGATTGCCAACGATTGAGCGACGCGGTGATCGAACGATTTGGATTTGTCGACATCCTGATTCACAATGCCGGCATCGCGTCTCGTGGCCACGTGGTGGCCGACACCGACCCACTAGAAATGGAGCGAGTTGTGCGCGCTCATGCGTTTGGCCCCCACTATTTGAGCAAGCTGCTGGTGCCTCAAATGCGAGTGCGGGACCGCGGCGATGTGGTGATGATTTCGTCGATTTCTACGTCCAACAACACCGGTGGTGGAGCGCCGTACAACATGGGCAAGGCGGCCCTCGAGGCGCTTGCATTCACGTTGGCGAAGGAGGAACGCAACAATGGCATTCGCGTGAATGTTGTTGCCCCTGGCCTTGTTGTGTCCGACATGGGTCGCCGGTTGGCTAAGGCCACCACTGGGTTTGATGACATTCACAAACTTGACAAATCGTCACCCTTTGGTCATGTCTGCACACCTGATGACGTGGCCAGAGTGGTGTTGATGTTTGTCAGCGATTTGGGAAGTTATGTCACCGGGCAGCGCGTCGTAGTCGACGGTGGCGGTTACCTTCCTCGCCCCTAGCGCCGTTGATATTGCTGGCGCAATCGACTGATATTGCTGGAGCAATCGACGATCTTGCGATTACGGGGCGACGAGGGCCCAGGGTGCGGTTCGTTCTACCGATAGTGCCAAATCGAGTAGCAGGGGCTCGCTGAAATGCCGTCCCACGATCTGCAAACTCACCGGCAAGCCATCCACTAGTCCGGCGGGTATGGCGATGGCCGGGTTGCCGTGCAAGTTGGCCGGGAAGGTCAACCGGCCGTTGTTTTGTGCACCGGCCTTGACGCCGCCAAAGCTGCTCGGCAGCGGGCCCGCCGCTGCGAACGCCACATCGGGATTGCTGGCAGTGATCACAAAATCGACCTGATCAAAAATCTCGGCCATCTTGTCGTTGACGGCAGTGCGACGGCTCTCGATTTTTGCCCTGGCGACCATGCTGTAGCGGTCCCGTGTTGCTTCGAGTCCTTGTGACATTTCGGGTGTGAGGTCATCCGCGCACGATGGCCAGGCGTCACCGAGTAGCGCGTGAATCGAAATCATTCCAGAAATGCTCCACGCCGCGCCCATAGACGGCGCTGAGGTGTCGACGCCTTCGAGTTGGCGCAAACCGTTGTCACGAATCACCGCATCGGCCGTTTCGATCAGCACTTCCCACATTGCTGGACTCACGACGGCGCCGCCCCAGTCGGGTGCAATAGCCACCCGCATGCCTTGCAGCTCTTTGGCCAATGTGCCGAGCCCAGACTCCCAGCCCGTCACGCGAGGCAGACTCATGGGATCAGAAGCATGATGTCCGTTAGCCACGTCAAACCAACGGGCGGTGTCGCGCACGCTGCGAGACACGCAACCTACCGTGGTGGTGTAGTTGCCGATTTCCAGATGTGGCCCTCGGGGAATGCGGCCGTAGGTCGCCTTCAGGCCCACCAGCCCGCAAAAGCCGGCCGGAATACGAATCGAGCCACCGCCATCGCCGGCGGTGGCGAGTGTGACGAGACCGCCCGCAACCGCCGCTGCGCTGCCGCCGCTGGAGCCGCCGGGCGTCCTACCGTGTTGCCAGGGGTTATGGGTCACGCCGTTGAGCACGGTTCTTGTCACGTTGACGCCACCGAATTCGCTGGCCGTGGTCAAACCGACAAGTACCGCGCCGCCGACATCTCGAATTCGCCCGCCGTTGAGTGAGGTGCTGTCGGCAACATCGTCTTTGAATACCACGCACGCGTGTGTGTTGGGCCAGCCCGCAATTTGGTCCAACTCTTTGATGGCTACCGGCACGCCTCCAAAGGGTTTCGTGATGTCGGCGGCACGTGCGGCCGCGAATGCTTCATCGCGCGCCAGGTAGCTAAACGCATTGAGATCACTCGCGTCGATGGCGGCGAAGGTTGCTGCGAGCTCTTCCACAGGAGAGCGGTCGCCTCGTCGAAACGCGTCAACGAGCCCGCACGCGTCGCCTTGCCAAGTATTTGTGGTCATGACGAGACCCTACCGAAACATGGGCATCACTGTCTCCGCGAAGAGAGTGAGGGACCTTTCGCGAAGTTGTGGCGTGGCGAATGAGAAGCCGGGAATGATGATTTCGTCCACGCCGGCCGCCTCGTAGGCATGCACAATTTCGACAATTTCCGGAGGCGTGCCCACCATCGTTGGCCGCCCCAGATCCATGCTGCGAAAGCGTTCCAATTTCGCAGCATCGGCAGAAATGACCAACATCGTGGCGGCCGTGCGATGGATCGATTTCGGGTCGCGACCCAAACGTTCGCAGTGGCCATCGAGCACGGCGCCTTTGGCCGCCAGAAAGTCGGGCACACCCCAAGTGTTCCATTCCTGGGCGTACCTGG
>JAYWAI010000322.1:0-4379 GCA_043782545.1 Acidimicrobiia bacterium | reverse complement strand
CCGTCATTGACGGATCCATTCGCCGCCGCCTTGAGCAACTCAAGTCACTCCTGTAACCACATACCGCTTCTCGTAAAGGACACCTGATGGCTGAATTGACCATCAATACCAACGACATCGCCGCCGCGCTCAACGCGCATCTCGGCGACTTCAGCCCCAGTATCGAGACGATGACCGTAGGTCGCGTTCTCGAGGTGGGCGACGGCATTGCACGCGTTTCTGGCCTACCCAACGCCGCTGTTAACGAACTGCTTGAGTTCGAAAACGGCACGTATGGTTTGGCGCTCAACCTTGACGAAGAGTCGATCGGCGCCGTTATCCTCGGCGAAGTCGGCTCAATTCAGGAGGGCCAAACCGTTAAAGCCACCGGCCGCATTATGTCGGTGCCGGTTGGTGATGGCGTACTCGGCCGCGTTGTCAACCCGCTCGGCGTACCGATCGACGGCAAAGGCCCCCTCACCGGGGTGCAAGACCGGCGCATGGAGATTCAGGCTCCCGGCATTTTGGGTCGCAAGCCCGTGCACGAGCCACTCCAAACTGGCATCAAATCAATCGATGCCATGACACCGATCGGCCGTGGTCAGCGAGAGTTGATCATTGGTGACCGTAAGACCGGTAAGACCACGGTTGCCATCGACACGATCATCAACCAACGCGGGCTTGGCGTGAAGTGCATCTACGTAGCGATCGGTCAGAAGGCATCGACTGTTGCTCAGACTGTGGCCACCCTGGCGCAATACGGCGCTATGGAATACACCGTCGTGGTGAACTCTCCTGCATCAGATCCAGCGCCGTTTAAGTATCTCGCTCCATATTCGGGCTGCGCGATGGGTCAACACTGGATGGAAAATGGCGAGCATGCGCTCGTTGTTTACGATGATCTTTCTAAGCAAGCCGAGGCATACCGCGCTGTTGCGCTCCTGCTGCGACGCCCACCGGGCCGCGAAGCCTTCCCTGGTGACGTGTTTTATCTCCACTCTCGTTTGTTGGAGCGCGCCGCGAAGCTCAGTGACGCCAATGGTGCTGGCTCGTTGACCGCACTGCCGATCATCGAAACCAAGGCTGGCGACGTGTCGGCATATATTCCCACCAACGTGATTTCGATCACCGACGGCCAGGTGTTCTTGCAAGATGAGCTTTTCAAGTCCGGTATTCGCCCGGCCATCAACGTCGGTATCTCGGTATCTCGCGTGGGTTCTGCGGCTCAGATCAAAGCCATGAAGACAGCGGTGGGCACGATGAAGGGTGATCTCGCCCAGTTCCGTGAACTTGAGGCATTCGCTGCTTTCGGTTCCGAACTTGACAAAGTTTCGCAATCACAACTCGACCGTGGCTACCGTCTTACTGAGCTCCTCAAGCAAGGCTTGAACTCGCCAATGTCGGTGCAAGAGCAAGTCGTCTCGCTCTTCGCCGGTACTCGCGGTCACCTCGACACCGTTCCGGTCGCTGATGTCAAGCGCTTCGAGACCGAGCTGCTCGACTGGTTTCGTACACGTCACGCTGACATCTTGGGCGACATCAAGACTACGGGCAATATTCCCAATGTCGAGGCCTTCGAGGCTGGCATCAAAGCGTTCGCCGAGCAGTTCACTGCATCGGCAGCCCGCTGAGGTACTAACTCATGGCTGGAGGTCAAGAGCGTGTGTTGCGCCGCCGCATTAAGTCGGTGCAGTCCACCAAAAAGATCACCAAAGCAATGGAGCTCATCGCTGCATCGCGGATCGTCAAGGCGCAACAGCGCGTTGCCGCCGCACGCCCATACTCTGAGCGAATCACGCGCGTCATTGGCAACCTCGCCAATGGCGGAGCTGGTTCCTCGTCACCACTGCTGCGATCGCTTGATGCCGCGGATGTTCACACGGTGGCGTATGTAGTTGTATGCGCCGATCGAGGTTTGTGCGGCGGTTACAACACCACTGTTATCCGCACTGCCGAGCGAGCCATCAAGGCCGACATCGACGCGGGCCGGAATTACCGACTCATCTGTGTTGGTAAGAAGGCCGATGCGTACTTCAAGTTTCGCAAGTACGAGATCACGGCGTCCTTTCACGGTATGAGCGATCAGCCGTCGTATGAGAATGCCCGCGAAGTCGCCAAGATCGTGGCCGACATGTTCAATACCGGCGAAGTCGACAAAGTCGATTTGGTCTACACGCAATTTCTCTCCGCCGGTACCCAACGAGTCAAGCACGGGCAATTCATGCCGTTGGAGTCAACCTCTGTTAGCGAAGCCACCACCCCAGCCGCCAGCGGGCCAGAGGCCTCAGGTCCTGCCACCGCAGGTCCGGCCGCCGACTACGAATTTGAGCCGTCGCCCGACCTCATCTTGACGCTATTGCTGCCGAGGTACGCCGAAGCCAGGTTGTTTGCCTCGATGCTGGACTCTTCAGCATCTGAACACGCAGCACGCCAACGAGCGATGAAATCAGCCACCGACAATGCCCAGGAACTCATCGTAAAGCTCAGCCGCACGATGAACCGGGCGCGCCAAGAATCCATCACTACCGAAATCATGGAGATCGTTGGCGGCGCAGAAGCGCTGTCTCAAGATCTCGGCGACGACGAGGATCTGCATCCCCATCACCTCGACGCCATTGAACTATTTCCCCAATCCCCACACGGTCACCTGCACCAGGAGCCAAACCGATGAGCACAACTACAGCACTCAAAGATGGTCGCATTGTCGCCATCGCCGGCCCGGTTATGGACGTCGAGTTTCCACCCGACGCTCTACCCGAAATCAATACCATGGTTACCGCCACGATCACGGTCGACGGCGTCACCACCGAGATTTCCGGCGAAGTGGCCCAGCAGATCGGTGACGGCCGTTGCCGCGTCGTGTGCTTGAACCCCACTGACGGTTTGGTGCGCGGCACCAAAGTAGTCAACACCGGCCGTGGCATTTCGGTGCCCGTGGGCAACCAAGTCCTTGGTCACATCTTCAATGTGAGTGGCAAGCCGCTCGACGTTGCCGACATTGGCGAAATTAAAGAGCGTTGGGATATCCACCGCGATGCTCCCGGCTTCGACACGCTTGAGACTAAGAAAATCATGTTCGAGACTGGCATCAAGGTCATCGACTTGCTCACCCCGTACCTCCAAGGTGGCAAGATCGGCCTGTTTGGCGGCGCTGGCGTGGGCAAAACAGTGTTGATCACCGAGATGATCCGCCGCGTGGCGCAGAACCACGGTGGTGTATCTGTGTTCGCCGGCGTTGGCGAGCGCACCCGTGAGGGCACCGACTTGTTCATCGAAATGGGCGAGAGCGGCGTGCTGGAAAAAGCTGCGCTTGTGTTCGGCCAAATGGACGAGCCGCCAGGCGTGCGCCTTCGCGTTGCCTTGTCGGCGTTGACGATGGCTGAATACTTCCGTGACGTGCAACAACAAGACGTGCTGTTGTTCGTCGATAACATTTTCCGCTTTGTGCAAGCCGGCTCTGAGGTGTCGACGCTGTTGGGCCGTATGCCATCAGCGGTGGGTTACCAGCCCACACTCGCCGATGAAATGGGCACCTTGCAGGAACGCATCACGTCGACCCGCGGTCGTTCGATTACCTCGTTGCAAGCCGTGTACGTGCCTGCCGATGATTACACAGACCCCGCACCATTCACCAGCTTCACCCACTTCGACGGTACCACCGAACTCAGCCGCGACATTGCTGCTCTGGGCATCTACCCGGCCGTGGATCCGCTGGCGTCGACATCGACGATCTTGCAACCAGAAGTTGTGGGCGATCGCCACTACAACGTGGCCCGCAAGGTGCAGGAGATCTTGCAGCGCTATAAAGAACTGCAAGACATCATTGCCATCTTGGGTCTCGATGAGCTCAGCGAAGAAGACCGCATCACCGTGTCCCGTGCTCGTCGTGTGCAGCGCTTCTTGTCGCAGCCCATGTACGTTGCTGAAGTGTTCACCGGCCTGCCGGGCGTCACAACGCCCGTGTCGGAGACCGTTGACTCCTTCGAGGCTCTCGTCACCGGCGAGCTGGATCATCTCCCCGAGCAGGCGTTCTTGAACGTCGGTGGTGCCGAAGCCGCAATGGCCAAAGCCCGCGAGCTCGAGAAGAACGCCTAACCGCAATGCCATTGACTGTAAGCGTCGTCTCACCGGAGCGCGTCCTCTATAGCGGCGAAGCCATGATGGTGGCAACTCGTACCGTGGAGGGCGGCGACATTGCTTTCCAACCCGGTCACGCTCCGTTTATAGCGGCGCTAGCCACCTGGCCCCTTCGCGTTATTCAATCTGACAGCAAGGTCGAAACGATCGCCGTGCATGGCGGATTTGTGGAAGTGTCCAACAACACGGTGACCGTGTTGAGCGATGTCGCCGAGTTGCCGTCCCAGATCGACGTGCCACGAGCCCAAGCGGCCAAAGAAGCA
>JAYWAI010000321.1:0-11620 GCA_043782545.1 Acidimicrobiia bacterium | reverse complement strand
CGGGCCTTTGGGCCGCCGAGCTGACTAAACATGTCGATCACGGGGCCGACATCCCACCGTGGCGCGGTACTGCTCAGTACGACTTTGCCGGGGTGTTCGGGATGTCGCCCGATGTAGTGCTGGGCGACCATGCCGCCAAAGCTGTTGCCGAGCACGATGGGTTTGCGGATCTCGAGCGCATCGCAGAATCGCACAATGTCGTCGGCCCAGGTATCCAGATTCCATTCGTCGCTGGTACGCCAATCGCTGCGGCCGTGGCCGCGATGGTCGTACACAATCACTTGGGCAACGTCGCGTAAATCGGTGAGCCCCAGTTTGAATGTGGCGTGGTCCATGCCTGGGCCACCATGCATCAAGATCACTGTTGGACGTTCGACCAAATGTTGATTTTCGGGAGCCAACCCCAGCCCATCGACGTCGAAATACAACTTCACGCCATCAGCAATTTCAACACGCACGGCGTTGCCTACTTCGACTGGGTGAGTTCGGTGGCGGTGCGGGAAACGGCGGTGAGGATCTTGGCGTAGCCGGTGCAACGACACAGATTGCCCGACAAGCCAATGCGGATTTCTTCTTCGCTCGGCGACGGATTGGCGGCCAGTAACGCGGTGGCCGACATGATCATGCCGGGCGTACAAAACCCGCATTGCACGCCACCTTCTTCGAGCAAATTGCGTTGCAATGGATGCAACTCGTCGCCGGTCATGATGCCTTCGACGGTGGTGATGTCGCGGTCTTGAGCTTGCACGGCAAGGTACGAACACGAGTTGACTGGGCGGCCGTCGATGAGCACCATGCATGCGCCACATTCGCAATCATCGCAACCTTCTTTGGTGCCCGTGAGGCCCACTTCGGTGCGGATCACGCTCACCAGATTTCGGCTGGCGTCGATGGCTACGGGGTAGGTGATGCCGTTGACGCGTAGGTTGATGTTGGTACTCATCGGGCTTGTCCAATTCCTTGGGCTCGGTTGACGGGCACCGAAATCACGGTGCCTCTGGCGCGTGTTGCTGCGGCGGCCACGGCCCGGCGGGCCATGACGCCAACGGTGTGACGACGGTAACGATCGCTGGCTCGCACATCGCTGATCGGGGTGGCGCTGGCTGCGGCGGCGGCGGCGATTTCTGTGAGCAACGATTCGTCGACCGGGCGTCCAACGATCGAATCGAAGGGCACCGACACGATCATTGGTCCAACTGCGGTGAGCGCTACGGCGATGCTGGCAAGGGTGCCATCGTCGTTGAAGGTGACCGCGGCGGCTGCGCCAACGACGGCGATTTCCATGGCCCGGCGGTACTCGAGTCGCAAATACGCGCTGCCACTTGAAGCAGGCCGGGCTGGGATCAGAATCGCCGTGCACAGTTCGTTGCCGCGGGCCGACGTACGGCCAGGACCCGACCACAAATCATCCACGGTCACGGTGCGGGCGCCGTCGACGGACGTCAGTTCCAATGACGCTCCGAGCACCACCAGTGGCGCTCCGGTATCCATGGCGGGCGAGGCATTCATCACGTTGCCGCCGAGCGTGCCGACGTTGCGTGTGGCGGGCGAGCCCACCAACGCCGAGCCGTCGGCGAGTGCCGTGAAGCCACGCACGATGGTGGTGTTGATTTCGAGTTCTGCGTGATTGGTGAGCGCACCGATGCGCACCGAGCCATCCGCCAGCGTCGTGATGTGACGCATTTCGCCAATGCGGTCGATGGCCACAACATCGGCGGGAAGTGGCGCTTTTCCATGGCGTGCGGCGACCACAAGATCGCTGCCGCCAGCTATCGGGCGGGCTCCGGCGGCCAAAGCTGTGAGCGCGTCATCGAGTGATTTTGCGATGGTGAAATTCATGACTGCAATGCCTCCCAGACGCGCTCGGCGGTCATCGGCAATTGCCGCACTGGCGTGCCGATGAGTCGGGCTAAGGCGTTGGAAATCGCGGCGGCCGTTGGGACATTGGGAGCCTCGGCTAGTCCCTTGGCGCCTTTCGGGCCAGCGTTGTCGGTGGCGATTTGTACGAAGTGCGTGGTGACTCGCGGGGCATCCGCAATCGTCTGCAACTTGTATTCCAGGAGTCCAGCATTGCGTTGATGCCCGTTGGCGTCGTACAGCGTGCCTTCGGTGAGCGCTTGGCCCACACCCATCAACACGCCGCCTTCCACTTGGCCCAGCGCGCCGATCTCATTCAGGATCGTGCCCGAATCGTGCACCGCGGCCACGTCGAGTACACGCACCACGCCCGTGTCGCGGTCCAAACGAATTCGCACGGCGTGGCATGAAAATTGGGGAGCCACCCACGCGGCCATGCCGAGATCGCCAACGCATGCCGAGCCCACGAGCGCAGGTGGGGCGGGCGGGGCGCCCGACCCGTGGGCGATGAGCAACTCGCCGCCAGCAGCTTGCCCGGCGAGTTCGGTGATCGACACTGTCACTGCTGGCGTGCCTGCCACGTGCGCGTTGCCGTTGGCGAGCACGATGTCATCGGCGTTGGCTTCGAGATGTTGCGCAGCGAGTTCGCGGAGTTGACGTCCAATTTCGGTGGCCGCCTGGATCACGGCTCGCCCGTTGTTGAACAACGTTTGGCTGCCCGTGGCACCCATGTCGTAGGGAGCCACCGACGTGTCTTGGTAGACGAGTTGGAAATCTTCGGGCTGCATGCCGAGTTCGTCGGCCGCGAGTTGGCGCAACGTCATCACGGCCCCTGTGCCGCACTCTTGCGCCCCCGTGATGATCTGGCCGGCACCATCGTTGTCGATCTTGATGTATGCACCCGATGGCACCGAGAACGACGGCCACCAACCGATCGCCAGGCCCACAGTTTCATCGGCGGGCCGCTCGTCGTGCCAGCCAATCATGTCGGCTGCTGTTGCGATGCAATCTTGCAAACCGATCTTTTCGTACGTCTGGCCACTCGGCCCAACACGTCCGGTATCGACGCCATTGAGTTGACGAAACGCAACTGCATCCATACCAACGGCCTTGGCAAGCTCGTCAGTATGTGACTCGACGGCCCAGCACGCGCCCGGCGCGGTTGGAGCACGCACCGAACCAGATGGCTGATGATTGGTGTACACAAGATGGGCGTCGATGTGTACGTTTTCGATGGCGTACGGACCAGCCACATGCATGGCCGCCAGTTGAGAAAAGAAGGCCGAGTCAGCGGTGTAGGCACCATTATCGATTGCCACCCAACCCTTGCGTGCGGTGATGGAGCCATCAGCTCGCACCCCGCTAGTGATCTCAAAAACCATGCCTTCGCGTCGACGATCGGGGGCCATGAATTCTTCCTTGCGAGAAAACACCAAACGCACTGGCCGCTTGGTGGCACGAGCCAACGCCGCGATATGCGCCTCGTAGTGAAAGCCGCATTTTCCGCCGAAGCCGCCACCCAAATGGGGCACGATGATGCGCACCCGATTGGTGGGCAATTCGAGCGTTTCGCACACGCCGGCGCGGGCGTCGAACGGCACTTGGGTGGACGTCCAAATGGTGACCTTGTCGCCTTCCCATTGGGCTACGACAGCTCGTGGTTCGATCGGCGCGGCGTGGCAACCGTCGGCCACGTAGCGGCTCGTGACGATATGGTCGGCCTGCGCGAAACCGGCTTCGATGTCGCCTTTGGTGATCGACGCGAACGACGCGTCGTTGCGATCGCGAATGAGTGCTTCATTTGCGCCGTAGTCATCCCACGACGTGTGGACGAGTGGAGAGTCGGCGGCCAGGGCGGCTTCAATATCGCCGACGATGGGCAGTGTTTCGTATTCGAAAATGATGGCATCGCAGGCTGCTTGCGCAATGGCTGGTGTGACAGCGGCAACGGCGGCAAGCACTTCGCCCTCGAAGCGAACGACGTCGCGGGCAAACAGCGTGCGGTCTTGCACGAACGGTCCGAAATGCACGTCGGGCACGTCGTCGTTGGTGAGCACGGCCAAGACGCCGGGCATGGCGCGGGCCGCGGAAACATCCAGGCGCGTTATGCGGGCGTGGGCCACATCGGCGTAGCGGAACTTGGCGGCCAGTTGGCCAGTCATCGTGAGGTCAGCGGTGTAGCGGCCGCTGCCGGTGACCTTATCGGGCCCATCGGCTCGCACAAATCGGCGCGGTGGAGTAGTAGTTGTCATGCGCTCGCACATCCCCTAATCGAGTGATTGTGCGGGTGATTCTACTTCGGATGTCCCCGCTCGGTTGGCGAGTGCGGCGAGTGCGGCGGGTGCGTTGATGCGGAGGTATCGGAAGATGCGACGTGTCGTCGACTGGTCGTCAACCCACGCCAACAACGCGTAGCTGCGAGAGCCGGGTTAGTGATCGTCACCTGTGCTGGGGTCGAATACTACCCCGACGAGATGGATCGCGTCGGCGGGTGTGTCGTTGTCACACGATCAGTGTCTATGGAATTGCGCGTTTTGCCAATGACTGCGCCACCGAGGTTCTTAACCCAGAACCCATATCGCCTCCAGTGAACCCGCTGGAAGTTGCGCCACCTGCCGCACCCGTCGACGCTCTTGAACAGGTGCGGCTTGACGGAGCAATCTTCTTCCGGGGCGAGTTAACCGAAAGCTGGTCATTCGATTCGCCGCTGCGCGAGATGGCCGGAGTAATCCGGCCCGGTGCCACAAGATTGATTCTTTTTCACATCGTCGTACATGGACGGTGTTGGACAGCCGTCGATGGGGGTGATCGACATTGGGTCGAACAGGGTGACGTGATCGTGTTGCCCTACGGCGACGATTACTTGATGGGTGGGGTCGAGCCGGCAGAGCGTGTGCCGATTCTGTCGTTGCTGGCTCCACCGCCCTGGGCAACAATGCCGGTGCTCACCCACGGCTCGGGTGGTGCGCGGACCGACGTCGTGTGCGGCTATTTGCAATCGCAGGATCCGCTCTTCGATCCAAGCATTCGGGCCTTTCCACCAGTTTTCGTGGTGCGGCTACCCGACGGTCCTGCCGCGCAGTGGGTGGCGTCATCCATCAAATTTGCGCTTGACGCCACCACGCGAATTTCGCCGACCACGCCGGTTTCAACTCGTTTGCCTGAGCTTTTGCTGATCGAAGTTTTGCTTCAACACTTTGCCGACGCTCCGGTGTCTGATCACGGGTGGATCGCCGCGCTACGCGACCCAGTATTGGCTTCCGCGATGACGGTCGTCGGGTTGGGTACGACTCGGATGTGGCATTTAGCCGTGCGTTCAAACGGGAACGCGGTAGCGCGCCAAGTGCGTGGCGCGCGAACGCTCGGTGAGTTTGCACAGAGGTTGATCGCCCCCGGGGTGTGCTCGACTGTCGGTATGCTCCCGTCCCCAGAACGACGAACCGGTACCCGGTGTGCCCCCAGAACGACGAACCGGTACCCGGTGTGCCCCCAGAAAATCGCGTCTCCGGTTCTGGGTACGTCAGACGTACGAATTCGTGTCAAATTTGCCCCCAGAACGCCGACCACCGTTTTCTGGGGACGCCCGGGTACGCCGTCCGTTTTCTGGGGACGCCCGGGTAGGGAGCTGACGGTGCTGGAGGCGCGCTGTTCGGTATCTTGCGCGACATGCGAGCCTTACGTGTTTTCTCAGCCGCGTTGTTGATTGGCCTTGCGGCTTGCAGCAGCGATCCCCAAGCAGTAACGACCACATCGACGACTCCGACGACCACCGCGCCGAACAAAGCGGCGTCGGTTGCCTCGACTGCGTCGGTCACTGTTGCCGGTAGTCAAGGTTCGTCATCGACCACTAGCTCAGTGGCGACATCCGCTCCTGCGCCGGCCTGCCCGACAGTCCCCGCGCTGGACCCGATTGTCAAGGGCGACCCGGCGGTAATTGCCGACGTGGACGGCGATGGCAAGGATGATTCCGTGCGGGTGTACACCTATTCGAAGGTGGGAACGCCGGGCTCGTGGGCAATACACATTGAGCTCGGGGCCGGAGGCGGAGCTGATGCTCCGATCGTCGAGCAGGGCGAAGGTTTTGCCATGCCGAAATTTTTGGGCGCAACGTACGTTGGCGAGAAAAAGGGCCCGAAGGTACTCATGATCCAGAACGCAGCGCCCCCGAACTCGGCCGGCGTGGCGTTGTTCCAATTCCTGGACTGTGCGATCAAACTCGTCACAGAGCCAGAAACGGGTGTGCCGTCAGGCTTCAATGTGTCTGACAAATCCGGTGTGTACTGCGTCGACAGCGGCAGCGCGCAACGCCTCCTGGATGTCATCGTCGGCCCGAAAAACAGCTCTGGCACGTGGCCGACGAAGGTTCTCACCTACGAAGTGGTCGCGGGAAAGTTGACGCTTGTCGGCAACGCCGTCGACACCGGTGAAGCGGCGATCTCGACCCACGCCGGGGTTCTGGATTGCCCAGGAGTGATTGCCCCCGCGCTCGCACCGTAACCAGTCGCGGCTTACCCCATTGTCTTGGTGAAATCCATGGTCATCCACGTCTCGGGCATGAGCCGTACGAGCACCGAGGACTCGGTGCTCGGGTTGTTGTCGGCGTACCAGCGTCCGAGTTCAGGGCCGAGGTACCGGCTGGCCATCTCGAAGTCGTCGCGTTGCTCGTTGAGCACCTCAACGGGACCCTCGACGCTCACGTATTTGTAGGGTGCTGTTTCGGTTTGAACGGTCATCGTGGCCCGTGTGACCGCTCGAAGCAGCGTTGCTTTGAGGGAGTCGCCGCCCATGCCGATCTCGACGACCCCATCGACGTACTGGTACCAAATCGGAATGGCCAGCGGCCCGCGACCCGGTCGGTCGATCGCCAGGACTCCCACGCGGACATCAGCCAGGAACGCCTCGCGTTCAGATTTCGTCATCGATCCTTGAGCCATCGCGACCCTCCGTTGCGTTGCGGTTGTCGGTGACCCTAGCGTCGAAAGTTCGGCTCATGGGCCGGGTCGACGATCTTTCGGTAGCCCATCGAGCCGCGCTAGGGTCCGATCGGTGTCGCGAAGTTCAATCGCTTCAATCTCGCGCGCCAGCAATGCGTCGATCATTTGGTTGCGCCCCGCGCCTTGGTACAACTCGGCCAGGATCACCGTTGGAATCGTTACATCGCGTTGTAGCCGTGATGCCGCGATCATTGCGAGCGTCACCTGACGTTGTGCGACGCTCGGCGATGCAGCCAGGGCGCTTACTGCACGCTGGTCGAGTACCAGTCTCATGCCGAGCCTCCCAGCAGCCGCATGTACCGGGCGATCTCTTTTTCGTCATCGTCGCTGTCGAGCGGGCCTGACACAATCGCCAGGTGGTCGAGGAGATCCACCAAGGCCTTATGTCGCTTCCGGCGGGATATCTCGGTTCGAATTGCATCATTAACTTGGGCTGATAGGGCCTCGAAGCGAGTTTCGAGCTCGGCGATAAGATCGTCGTCAAGCGACAGTGAGAGTTTCCGCTTCGTGAGAGTCACACCAATATCGCACTTTAGTACGCCTCGAAATGGAGATCAGGCGACTCCATTTTCGGGCCCCAACGGCCGAGCGCGCTACACGTTGCGTTCGTAGGTCCAGGGGCCGCGGACCATGACGAGGCGGTGGCGGGCACCGGTGTCGTTGGCGTCGTCTGATTCGTACATTGCGTCGCCGTGCCAAAGCATCACGAGCGGCTGGCCCTCCGTCACGATTGCTCGCGTGGTGTAGCACTCGACGGTGACCTCGTGCGCCCATGCCATGGCCTCAGTCAGCGACGGGTGTTGGCTCAGCATGTGCAACGAATGCCACGTTGGCGGAGCGAATTTCATATCGCCGCGGCCATGGGTGGCGAGTGCCTCGGCAGGCGAAATCCAGCAATAGTCAACAAGTTCACCCTCGTTGATTTTTACTTCGCCGGTGAAGGCAGGGGCCAAGAAAAAGAAAGTGTCGAATCGTTTTACTTCGGTCAGCGGTGGCCGCCATTCCGCAAAATAGGCGAGCGCCTCGGCGTCGACCGTCAAAGCTGTTTCTTCGAGGGCTTCTCGCACAGCAGCGTTACGGGCGGCCAGAAAATTGTTGGACGGGTCGGTGGGGTCGGCGTCCTCCACATCGACTCGCCCGCCCGGGAACACCCAAAACCCAGGGAACGCACCACGCTCTGGGCGTTGCACCATGAGCACCTCAATCCCGGCGGCACCGTCACGGGCCACAACAACGGTGGCGGCAGGGATCAACGGGACCAGATTTTCGGGCATGCCCCACACTACGGATCATCGCCGAACAATTGTTTACCCAAGTCACTTGAGGATCAGGGAAAATGGCTGTAACGTTTTCGTCATGAAGAAAATGATCCTGCTGGTGGCCATGATCGCTCTCGGTGCTTTCGCATTCAAGAAGGTCAAGGCCAACTAACTCCCGTCCCCAACGCACAACGGCGACCGTCTATTGAGGCGGTCGCCGTTGGCATTTTTCCCTACGATGCACTGGTGACTTCGAAACCAGTGATGCGTGTCTTGTCGTGGGCCGACATGACGAGTGACGATAAGGCCCAGTTGTTTGGCCGTGGACGTGACGCGTTTTTCACCGGCCCGCTCAAAGAGTCGATTGGCAAAATCATCGAAGACGTTCGCGTCAACGGCGACGAAGCTGTCTGCCGTGCGCTGCGAGATTTCGATGGCGTCACGGTGACGCCTGACCAGCTCCGCGTGACGGAGGCCGAGATGGGCGAGGCGTCACTCGTGATTGGCGGGCCGATGGTCAAGGCAATCAGCGAGATGATCGCCAGCATCCGACGTTTCAACCAAGCGCTCATGGAACGCTTGCCCGACTGGAGTTTTGAAAGCCAGCCCGGTTTGACTGTCGGCCAGAAAGTCACGCCGATCTCGTCGGTAGGACTCTTTTGCCCAAGCGGCAAGGCCAGTTATCCGAGTGTGCTGGCGCAAATTGCCACGCCAGCGGTGGTGGCCGGTGTGACCAAGAAAGTGGTCATCACGCCGCCCGTTCCGCACACTTTTGGTGGCCTGGATCCAGCCACCTTGGTGGTCGCCCAGCAACTCGGCATCACCGACATTTTCCGGATCAATGGGCCCGCCGGTGTGGCCGCAGTGGCCTTTGGCACCGAGCACATTCCACGAGTGGTCAAGGTCGTCGGTCCTGGCTCGCCGCCGGTGGTGTGCGCCCAGATCGAGGTGCAGCGCTACGGGTGCTCGACCATGATGTTGCTCGGCCCGACAGAGGCCCTCATCATCGCCGACGATTCCGCCAACCCGGCCTGGCTGGCAGCCGATCTGCTCAACGAGGCGGAGCACGGTACCGATTCTTCTGTGGTGTTGGTGACCACGTCTGGGGCGCTCGTCGAGCGTGTGGAAGCGGAATTGAGCGTGCAACTGGCCGCGCTGCCTGTCGTGCGCGCTGAAGCAGCAGCGGCATCGTTGGGTGTCAACGGCGGTTGCGTCATCGTTGGCAACATGGCTGAAGCCTCTGACGTTGCCAACGCCTACGGCCCAGAACACATGCAAATCGCCACGGCAGAGCCTGAGTCTATATTGAAAATGATTCACAACGCGGGCGAGGTTTTGATGGGGCAGCACACCACGTTGTCGGCCGCAAATTTCATGATTGGCTGCCCGGCCAGTTTGCCGACGTCTGGCTTCTCCGAAGTGTGCGGAGGCATCACCGTCGAAGCATTTCTGAAACGTACGGCCGTGGCCTACGCCGACGAATCAGCTATGCGGCGTATGGCCCCGACGGTCATAGCGTTGGCCGACCATGAAGGTTTCCCCGCTCACGCCAACGCCCAGCGCATCCGCCTGGTCTAACGCTTCGTGGTGCCGTTAGCCAGGCGAATCGCGCTGGGGGATGGTGTTGGTCGAGCCATGGGGCAAGCGACCAACCGACCCGTGTGCGCGCTACCGACGGAAGTGAGCCAGCGGGCTACATGTGCGCCAGATCGGCACCAAACTCCAGGATGTCGCGATCGAGTTGGTCGCGATCGCTGATGCGGCCGGGAAGAAGAGTTGCGGCGAGCGCGGCCGCGCCGAGCACGACGAACGCCGATACCAAACACCCAGCCGCCCATCCGTCGACGAACGACGATCGCGCCGCGTTGGCAATGAGTTGGCCCCCTTGACCTCCCGTTTGCCGAGCCACTTCAAACGCAGCACCTACCGAGGATCGAGCGGCCTCTAACGCGGGGCCGGGAATTGGTAGGCCCTTTAGGGCGCTCACCAATTTCGGGCCGTAGACCGAGGAGAACACCGAGCCAATCACTGCGACGCCCAGCGTGCCGCCAAGTTCGCGTGTGGTGTCGTTGATCGCCGAACCAACACCCGCCTTGTCGGGCGGCAATACGGCCAGGATCATCGTGGTGCTGGGAGCCGTCGTGAGACCGAGGCCCATTGCCAGCAGAGCCATGGGGCCTACGATTGGTACCCAGTAGCTCGACGTGGCCGTCACGTTGGCGGCCAGGAAGAACCCCAACGACATGATGGCCAGGCCAGAGGTCACCACCGCTCGACCGCCAAAACGCATGGCCAAACGGGGCGAGAATGGAGCGACCATCACGGACACGACAGCGAAAGGCAGCGTGTGCAACCCAGACGAAAGCGTGTCGTAACCGCGCACGAATTGGAAGTACTGCGTGATGAGAAATATGAAACCGAAGAAGGCAAAGAAGCACAACGTGATTGACAACGACGCGCTGGTGAATCGAACGTTTTTGAAAATGGCAACGTCGAGCATGGGGTGGGTCTGTCGAAACTCTATGACTACGAACAGGGCGAGGGCGACCGCGGCAAACCCGTATCCGCCCAGAGTGCGTGCCGATGCCCACCCATGTTCCGGGGCTTGAATTGTGGTGTAGACCACAGCGAACACTGCGGCGATCGATGTCACGAAACCCTTGTAATCCAACGGTGGAGTGTCGGGGTCTTTACTCGTAGGCACGTACTTGGCGCCGAGCAAAATAGCGGCGGCGGCGATGGGCAGGTTGACCAGGAAGATCGAACCCCACCAGAAATGACGCAGTAGAACTCCACCGGTAATCGGGCCGAGCGCCACGGCGAGACCAATCACTCCCGACCATGCGCCGATGGCCTTGGCCCGCTCCACCGGGTCCCGAAACACGTTGGTCAGGATGGCAAGCGTTGCTGGGAATATCAAGGCCGAGCCGACGCCCATGAGGCCGCGCAGCACAATGAGAGACGTAGCTCCCGATGAGAATGCGGCCAGTGCCGAGAATCCGGCAAACAGCGCCAGGCCCGATTGGAGCATCAACTTGCGCCCGAACCGGTCGCCGAGGCTGCCGCCCACCAAGAGCAGGCTGGCGAAGACCAACGAGTAGGCGTCCACAATCCATTGCAACTGGCTGTTGGAGGCCTTGAGCGATCGGCTCATAGTGGGAAGCGCCACGTTGACGATCGTGTTGTCAACGACGGCAAGAAACAAGCTGATGCACAAAATGCCAAGTATCTTCCATCGACGTTGGTGAATTGCTTCTGCATCCATGACGCACCCCTTCGGTGTTGGTCGGGACTCTGAGTGTTGGGACGACTGCTTTTTTGTGGTGTAGAACGATCAACTACAGTTATAGAACAACGTTCTACAGGACGCAATATGAAAAAAGTCACATCCACGAAAAAGAATTCGAGAATTGCCGCGGTGGATCTCGAGCCAGCGTTGATCGCCGCGGCAAAAAAGTTGCTCCACGAGGGCGGCCCTGGGGCGCTTTCGGTGCGCGCCATAGCGGCGGA
>JAYWAI010000320.1:0-1634 GCA_043782545.1 Acidimicrobiia bacterium | reverse complement strand
ATAATTGCCGCGCGATGGCGGCTCGAGCGGGCATGATGACAGCGTGACTGACACGTTTCCTCGCCAACACGCACGAACCCAACGTCTTACGCTCGGCGAACCGCGCAATTTCACGGTGTCGCCAGACGGATCGCTCGTGGTATTCGCTCGGTCGCTGGGCGGAAGCGACCCGGTGAATTGCTTATGGCACTACGACGTAGTGGCGCGAACCGAGCGACTGCTGGTGAACCCGCGTGAGATCAATTTGCCGATCGACGCTTCGCTCCCCGACGCGGAGTTGCGACGTCGCGAACGGGCACGCGAAGCCGGTGGCGGCATCGTGACGTATTCCACTGATGCTGCCGTTTCGGTGGCCGTTTTCCCGCTCGGCGGGCAACTGATGCTGGCCGATTTGCACACCGGAGCGGTGCGAACGTTGCCGAGTGAACCGGGCGCATTCGACCCACGAATGTCGGTTGACGGTCGATCTGTGATGTACGTCGCCGGTGCCGCCTTGCGAATGATCGAAATCGCGGGCAACACAGATCGACTCGTGGTCGCCGAGCCAGAGAACCCAGAAGTATTCTGGGGCTCAGCCGAATTCGTAGCGGCTGAGGAGATGAATCGATCGACGGGATTTTGGCTCAACCCTTCTGGTACCCACGTCGCCGCGGCCCGAGTCGACAACACACAAGTTGATCGGTGGTACATCGCCGACCCGGCCAACCCTGCGACTCGACCGGCCGAAATCGCCTACCCCGCAGCAGGGCAACCGAACGCCGAAGTGACGCTGTGGGTCATCGATCTGGCCTCGGGTGATCGGAGCGAGGTGAATTGGGATCACATTGAATTCCCATATCTCATCAGCGTTTCATGGAGCACACAACTCACCGTGATGGTGATGACTCGCAATCAACGCCGGGCGCAAATTCTCACCGTTGACCCTGGCGCTGGTTTGGTGTCGTTGGTGCGTGAACTTGCCGATGAGGCGTGGATCGACGTTGTGGACGGGTGCCCGGCATGGGCTGGTGATGCCGTCGTCACGATCGAGCCGTCGAGTGACACCTACCGCCTGTGTCTTGATGGCACACCGATCACGCCCCCCGGCCTCAATGTACAATCGGTGATCAACGTCGGCGCCAACTGGGTGTACATCACTGGCACCATCGACCCCCTCGACCAACATGTGTGGCGGGTCTCGCTGCCCGACGGGCAACTCACGCCGATCACGCGCACCAGCGGGCTCAACACGGTGGCAGTGGGCGGCCAGACCGCCGTCGTGCGCACGGCCACGCTCGCCGCGGCGGCGACCACGACCATCGTCGACCTCGCCAGTGGGCAATCGATCACCACGTTGACATCCGTCGCCGAGATCCCGCTCGTGAATCCGGTCGTGACCATGCATACGGTTGGCCCCCAGTCGTTGCGTTGCGCTGTTTTGTGGCCCAACGGCATTGTGCCAACCGGCAAAACTCCGGTGCTGATGGACCCCTACGGCGGGCCTCACGGACCGCGCGTTCTCAACGCCCGCAACGCGTTTCTCACATCGCAATGGTTCGCCGATCAAGGTTTCGCCGTAGTCGTGGCCGATGGGCGCGGCACGCCAAATCGCGGCCCTGCGTGGGATCGCACCGTGCTCAACGACCTCGCCTCGC
>JAYWAI010000319.1:0-1636 GCA_043782545.1 Acidimicrobiia bacterium | reverse complement strand
CCATGCGGCGCGCCACTGCGATGTCGGCGGCAGTAATTTCTGAAATTCCTTCGTGATACACATCACCGGCCACGACCTTGGCGCCGAAGGCAATTGAGGCAATGATGGCAGCTTTAGCGCCCGCGTCGTAACCCTCGACATCGGCGGTTGGGTCACGCTCGGCAAAGCCCAGGGCTTGAGCTTCGCTGAGCGCATCGCTGTACGACTCACCGGAGTTAGTCATCGACGACAAGATGAAATTGGTGGTGCCGTTCACGATGCCCATGACCCGATGGATCGGCTCCCCCACCAGGCTTTCCCGAAGCGGGCGCATGAGCGGGATACCACCGGCGACGGCGGCCTCAAAGAGCAAATCCAGCCCAGCGCTGTCGGCAATCGCATACAACTCGGCACCGAAATTTGCCAGCAGTTCTTTGTTGGCAGTGACAACTGGCTTGCCAGAGTTGAGTGCCTTGGTTATCAGTTCGCGGGCGGGTTCAATGCCACCCATTACCTCCACGATCACGTCGATATCGGCGTTGTCAATCACGTCGGCCGGGTTGGTCGTCAACACTCCGTCGGTGAAGGCAACGCCACGGTCACGACTGCGGCTGCGCACCGCCACCTTGGCCAAATTCAATCTGATGCCCGTGCGGGCAGCGATGGCATCGCCTTGGGCCTCAATCAGTTGCGCGAGTGCGGCACCCACGTTGCCGCAGCCCAGCAATCCGACGTTGACGTTGTATTCGATCACGGCCGCAAGGGTAGCCGTGCGAGCTGTGACGTCCCGAGCGGTTTACACCCCAACTGTCGCGAGTTCCTTTTCCACAACTTCAGCCTCATCGGGCATGGCTTCGATGTGAACGCGAGGGAGCCATTCGAGCCATTTGGGGAAGTACCAGTTGGCGTCGCCGAGGAGTTCCATAGTGGCCGGCACGAGCACCATACGCACGATCGTGGCGTCGATGAGGATGGCGAAAGCGAGGCCTAAACCGAACTCTTTGATGATGCGTTGGTCGCCAAACACAAAGCTGCCAAAAACGGTCACCATGATCAGCGCCGCAGCAGTTATCACGCGAGCAGTGGCCGACAAACCATCGGCAACGGCGAGCGCGTTATCGCCGGTGCGGTCGTATTCCTCTTTGACGCGGCTCAACAAAAACACTTCGTAGTCCATCGAGAGGCCGAACAAAATGGCGAACAGCATCATGGGCAGGAAGCTTTCAACCGGGCCAGATTTGCCCACTCCAATGAGATGCATGCCCCAACCCCATTGGAAGATCGCCACCATCAATCCGTAAGCCGCTCCGATCGACAGCAAGTTCATAATGACCGCTTTGAGCGGCACCAACAGCGACCGAAATACGACCATGAGCAACAGGAAACTCAGCGCCAATACCGCTCCAATGAAGATCGGCAATCGGTGTTGGATCGTGGTAGCGACGTCTTGGAACGCTGCCGCTAAGCCGCCCACGTACACCTGGACGCCGGTGCCTTTGGTGGCGTTCGGCAACACGTTGTCGCGCAAGTTGTGCAGCAACGTGACCGTCTTGACGTCTTGTCCATCGGTGGTCGGGATGAGTTGGATGACCGCCGCGGTGTTGTCGGCGTTGGGATCGGGCGGCGACGCCAGCGCCACGCCGGGCGTCGTGTTGAG
>JAYWAI010000318.1:0-4405 GCA_043782545.1 Acidimicrobiia bacterium | reverse complement strand
GAATATCGACACCACGTTCGTCACCCTTCAGGGCGGCCGCAATGAGTGTTGCGTCATCGAAACCGTCGAGTAAACCCGAGGTGTATCGAGCGGGGCGGCGGTAGGGGCTAATAGAGGCAGCTTAAGGCATCAGGAATCGGGTCACGTGACCTTGTTGCGTTCACTTTGCGAACAGATCGACGGAGGCAATTCTCACCGAAAATGGCGCCGACATCGTGCCGAGCTTCGTGATCCACACCAACACCAGTCGACCTGGAGTCGATTTGAGATCCAAACTCGCGTTGCCGCTGATCTCGGCGTTTGTTGCCACTGCGGAACCCCATCCATCGAGAGTTTGCGATGGGGTCGAGCTCGCTACATAAATCGAAACGGCCCAACCACTTGAAGCAGAGGCGATCGACAATTTGGTGAGCTTCTTGACGGAACTCAGCTCGAGGATGAATCCCACTCCGGATTTGTTGCCAAACGTCTGAGACTTGTACGACTCGGTGGACCACGTCGTGTTTGGATTGTTGTCCAACATGTTGCGTAGTTCGTCGTGGTGCTCTCGATTGTCTCCGGGAGCCGGATCGAATTCTGTCACGGCGGCAATGTCAAGGAGTGCTCCACCGGTCGGCTTCGGGCCGACTCCCGGAGACCGAATGACCAGCAAACCGGCAACGAGCACGGCGGCACTGACAAGCCCTACGAGTAGTGGTTTGAGAAGCTTGGGCTGGCCGTGATGACGATGATTGGGTTGCGCGGCGTTGGATGCCCGATCAGTGGCGATGTTGTGGGACGGTCGAGAGGTTGCCATTTGGCGGCTCTCGGAGCGGGAAGCAACGGGCACGGGTCGTTGACCTGTGCGTTGGCCCAGGAGCGAGTCACACATACTGGCCGCATTTTGATATCTGTCATCGGGATCGCGTGCGAGCGCTTTTAGAGTGATGTGATCGAGCCGTTCTGGCACGCCCGGCCGAATTTCGCTTGGTGGAACGGGGTCAGTGTGCAACCGAGCGAGCGCGAGCGCGGCGTCGGACTCGCCTCCGAAGGGCAGCTCGCCGGTCAGCATTTCGAACAGCAAAATTCCGAGCGCATAAATGTCGCTGCGTTCATTTGTTGGACGTCCTTCGACTTGCTCAGGCGAAAGGTAACCAGCGGTGCCCAGCATCGTGCCAGCTACTGTGAGCGCTTCTGAGGCTGTCACCTTCGCGATCCCGAAATCGGCGATCATTACCCGACCGTCGGGACAAAGCAAGATATTTGCGGGCTTGATATCTCGGTGGACGACGTCGGCGGCGTGGGCGACGCTCAAAGCGTCAGCAATCGCGGCGGCAACTCGTACGGCCTGCGGTATGGGCAACACTCCTCGTTGTTGAAGCTCGTCTCGCAAATTGTTGCCGGGGACGAGTTCCATGATGATTGCAGCCAACCCGTCATCGCTGATCGTGTCAAAAATTGACACAATGCCGGGATGTGAAAGTCGGGCAACGGCAAGGGCTTCAGCACGGAATCGCTCAACCAAGACCGAGTCGTTGGCCAAGTGTGGATGCAGCATTTTGATTGCCACCGGACGGTTTAAAATGCGGTCGGTGCCGCGCCACACTTCTGCCATTCCGCCCATTGCTATTCGCTCAACGAGCTCATAACGGCGAACAAGCAGACGCCCGGCTTTGGGGCTAGATCCTGTCGGTTCACTCATGGTGTTGGTCTTGACAATTTCGCAGACTTATGGAGCAAGTGATTCAAAAAACACGGCCATCACTCGGGGACCAGAGTGAGTGCCGATCACCGCACCAATATCGGAAACGACAATTTCGCCAGTGTGTATTTCGGCCACGGCGGCGGCAAATTCTTCGATATCGGGAGCGTCACCGTGACAAATTGCCATTCGAGTACCCGGCTGGGCGCGTTTCAGTTTTTCCTTGAGGTATTCCAACGCCTTGCCGCGGGTGCGTTGTTTGGAGTCTTGTGCCACGAGCCCGTCGACGACCGTGATCACAGGTTTGATTGATAGCAACGAACCCAGCATGGCCTGCGCGCCGCCAATTCGGCCGCCTTTTTTGAGATTTTCGAGTGTGTCCAGCGATGCGAAGAGGCTCGAGCGCGTTCGCGACTCGTTGACCAAGTCGATAATTTCTGTCGAAGTCATTCCGCTGCGAGCGAGTTCAGCGGCCCGCAGGCAGAGCAATCCAACTCCCATGCTCACGGACTCAGAGTCAATGACATGGACGGGAATTTTGTCGGTGACGTTGTTCGCCGCGACTTGAGCCGATTGCATTGTGCCCGACAATTTCTTGGACAGAGTAATGCAGATGATTTCCGTGGCGCCTTGTAGGGCGAGATCGTTGAAGCAGTCCACGAATGCGCCCGGCGATGGAGCCGCCGTCTCGGGGAGTGCAGGCGACGCGGCGCACAACGCCCAAAACTCGGAAGGCCCAATCGTTGTGCTGTCGGGGTATTCCGTCGTTCCGAAACGAATCGAAAGCGGCACCACCTTGATGTCGTATTGCTCTAGGAGCTTGGGTGAGAGGTCACACGAACTGTCGGTGACGATGCGAATTGATTGAGCCACCTCTTGAAACTAGTGCGCAGGCCTACTTCGATTGGGCACTTCGTTGTCGTGTTCGACGCCAGTTTCTAGCCCACCAGATGAACAACACGGTCAAGGAGGCAACTGAAAGCACGACTCCGACACCCGAGACCACGGTGGAGCGAATGGTGACTCGGGCGCTCGTCAGCTCGATCCGACCATTTGGTGTTGTTATACGAACGAGGATTGTTTGGACGCCGGAAGTCTTGGCGCGCACCACGAACGCGATTTGATTTTTTCCCGGCATGAGTTTGAGCCCAACGGTGTCGCCGTGCGGGTAGGACAATCGGTCGCTGGATTCCAGATGCAGAGTTGCGTTGATGGGCGTCTCGCCGGCGTACACAACGCTTATCGGGATATCGCCTTGGTGCGAGGTCAGGGTGAATGTCTCATCGCTGAGAGCGCCTACGCCATGGGACGATCTATTTACCGCGTCAACAATCGCTGACGAATATGAGGACCGCCTGGCATTGGTGATGTCTGACGAGAAGAGGTACCTCAGACGGGACCGAAATGCGTTGGCTGACTCAACCGTTGTCGGGCTTTGGCTCAGCGACATCAAATCTTCCAACGCGTTGTCGGCTTGCGTTTGTAGGGCTGCCACATTGCCGAGTTGGCGGGTCGGCAGATTTGTGGGATCACTGAACAATGGTGCTGATAGATCGAACACGTCGGTAACGGTCCCCAAGCGAGCAATCGGTGACGCGGTAACCATGCTGGCGAACTGGTCGAAGTTTTTCGCATTGTCGAGAAATTGATTGTCGATTGCGACCACGCGACGGATCGATTCGTTCGCCGGTTGGTCAAGGTCAGGCAGCGTTGCGATAGTCCATTTCAACATCGCGGTGCGAAGATCTGTGGCGAAATTGCCTGACTTGAGCAGAGTTACGACCTCGGCGTCTGGAGTAATCACGTTGACCGCTGGTTGCGCCAAACGACTCACCGGTGGCGCGGTGCCGAGCAAATCCACCACTGTCGTGACACCAACCTCGTTGAGTGCACCCACCACGACGCTGGACACTTTGTCGTCAACAAACACCGTTGACGAATCTGGCGCTTTGCTCAGAACGCTTGTTAACTGCTGGACTCCCGCGGCAATCTGACTTTTGAGCAGTGACGTCGACCCAAAGCGAACGAGTTCGGCAATTGGCAGCGAGACGGCCGGGCTCGCTACCATCGAAATCGTCGGCCGGCGCACGACGCGGCGAATGATTTCGAGCAGACTGAGATGTGGTTGCGTGGCATCGTTGAGGGCGGCAACGAATTCCGACGGAAGCGCCAACGTTGCCGGAAGGTTCGGGTGCGCGTCGAGAAATTCAAATGTGCGCCGCCATGTTTGGACGTCGGTTTCATCGATTGACGGAACCCCAAGGGAGTCCACCGTGGGCTGTGCATGTAGTGAGGCAACGAAAGCCACGGTGACGTGACGTGGTTCGTCAGGATTGATAGTGCGGACAAAATAGGCTGATGTTGATGCGATGACTTGCTCGTCAGCGCTGACCACCTCTAGTCCGATCGGATACACACCGGGATGACGCAGTCGGACGTTGGTATCGTCGACCCCGGCCAACTTGATCGTGGAGAGTTTGACCGCGAGTTCGATTTGACCGGCGCCATTCTTCTGACTCGTGGCGATGTTGGGCGCGTCGTAAATATGCC
This sequence comes from Acidimicrobiia bacterium, assembly GCA_043782545.1. GTDB lineage: Bacteria > Actinomycetota > Acidimicrobiia > Acidimicrobiales > JBBRKR01 > JBBRKR01. The sequence goes on along the minus strand of JAYWAI010000318.1, from coordinate 174 downwards.
CCCCCGAAAATTGCGCGCCGACGGGGCCAGAAAGCTCTGCAGTGGAGCGAATGCGTTTGCCAATGAACAAACTCAGAGTTGCGTCTGTCGGCGCATTGGTCACGGACACGTGGAGAACCAGAGTGCCTTCCGCGTCAACGAATGGCGTGCTATCCACGATCGTTACTTGTGCCG
>JAYWAI010000317.1:0-1642 GCA_043782545.1 Acidimicrobiia bacterium | reverse complement strand
CCGATCGGCTCGACAATCGAGGTCGAACCGTCGCCCAAGGTTTGCGTCACGATGGCCGCTATGTGAGCCAGTGGGTGACAGGTGTGTCGAGTGGCTCGCGGTCGGCCATACGTGGCGGGGAGCGTGAGCGTTTCGAACGTGATCTATTTGGCGACGTGTACGCCTACGCCGATTCACACACCATCGAGTTTCCGATTTATGGCGCGCTTGATAATGAACGCGACCCTTTTGGTGGCTCGCCCCGATTTGGTTCGTCGTACTTGGTGCTGCGCCCCGGCACGCATCGGCGTGTCACATTGTGTATGGGCGACAGTCACGCGGGGCCGGCCGATGTCGGCACCTTTGATTCGCCTGCCCTCGTGGTCGCAGGTTTGGCTGAGCAACCACGGAGACGTGAACGCAGCCCGGCGCGAGAACTCGATGGTTATATCGAGGCACAAATTCATGGGGGCGTTGATTTGTCGACTGATGTCGAAATGGTCGTCTTCGACCCGTCGTTTCTGGGTACGTCGATTGAAGACGAGCTCGTTGCGGCCGGCTTCGAGTATGGGTTTGCCGTTGCCTGCCACGAGGGATCGGTGCTGGATCCGGTCACAATCGACGACGAATTCCGCGGCTCTCTGGTCCGCCCGTTGGCGTTGAAAATCGCTCGAGCTGATGGGCTGATCGATGTGCGGTGCCTCGGCACCTACGCCGCAACGTTGGGCCCGGCCGCACTCCCGACACCAGATGGCGACACTCCCGACTCGCCGCTGCAACTCGTCAAATACCTCTGGCACACGCTGGTCGCCTACGGCCACCCTTGGCATCCCTCTGAGCGAGAGTCCCCTGTAGATACCTAGTTTTCTCGGTCCCAGATTGTGGCAATCGGTAGCGCATGGATCCGATCGCTGAGCTGCTCCCGAAGCCACACGAGATGCTTCGCATCATTGCCCGACGGCGTCGATGTGGCTTTAACTTCGATAGCGACAACTCGCCCATCGGGCGCTTGGAGCAGCAGGTCGATTTCGTGTGATCCGTTGACTTGACGCACATGGTGCATCCGGATGCCGGTACGGCGAGTCGTTCATCGGCACGGTCCAGGCGCACGCTTTGTACACAATAAAATTCCCGTTTTGAACGTCAGATAATTCCCGTTTTATCCGACCAAGGTATCGGTTTGGATCGGACGCGGTAGTTAAGTCGGCGTTGACTGTGGCTCGACAAGAGGTTGGCCCGCGAGAGTTTTGACCCACCATTCCGAGGCTGGGGAGAGTTGAGCGTCAAGAAGGGCGGCGCGTTTGGTGGAGTCGGCGGCAGCAGTGACGACGACAAGTTGTGAAGCTCCGTTGCCGAGTGCCCACTCCGACATCGCTTCGAGGAGTCCACTGAATAGTGGACCAGGTTCGGCCACGAAGTCGTCGACCATGCATGTTTTGCCGCCTGGGTCATAGACCGGCGGAGCATCCATCAGCCGCCCGACGATGAATCCAACGACTTCGCTATCGACTTCGGTCACGAGAACTTGGTGCGATGGGTCAGTGAGCAGGAACCGGAACCATCCGTCCTGAAGTACCTCAGCCCCCTCGCTCGGGTTCCAGAACTGTGGTTGATACGTTGAATGTAGGAGCCGTTTTTCGGCCGCCAAAGTCACTATTCGCGC
>JAYWAI010000316.1:0-4415 GCA_043782545.1 Acidimicrobiia bacterium | reverse complement strand
GGTAGCCCAATTCGCGGATGCGTTTCGTCTTCACGAAATACACCACCCAGATCAGCGACGCGACCAGCGCGTACACGTCGCCAACGACGGAATGGTGCCCCGAGTGACGCCCGGCAAGCACCATCACTATCACGCCGGACACGACGACAAGCGAGAGCACGACCTGACGCCGAGACACCCGTTCACGCAAAATCGGCCAGGCGAAAAACACCAGCAGTACCGGGTACATCGAGCCAATCATTGACGACGCGGCAATCGTCGTCGTCTTATTGGCAGTGAATCCGAAACAGGTGTTGAGACCAAAGAGCGCACCGCAGGGGGCCATCTTGATGACCATCTCGCGCGTGACCGGCGTGCCCGCGAATTTGGCCATGGTGGCCATCACGGGGATAGCGATGAGCAGGCGCCAAAACGACGTCGTGAGCCCCGTCACGTGAGTGAATCGAATGAAGATAGGGCCGATTCCCCACACCGTCGCCGAGACGATTATCGCGGCCACGGGAGTGCTCTGATGCCGAGCAATGCGACCCGCGGCTGTGTTCACTTCTTGATCGTAGTGTGCCAAAACTATTCGGCCGAGAGACTTACCGGGATGGCAGACATTACCGGTATACCAGAAAATTTATCGTATCCCGATGCGTTGTCGATCAGCATTGCTGTCGTGGATCCGTCGATGGCAAGATCCAGGTCATCATCGGGCACCCCACCCCACGCGTGCGCCATCGATATCGAGCCGCGCTTGAGGTTGCGCTCCGACTTGGCAATGCCTCGGATCGCACTGCGCGGCGAAGAAATCCGCACGATGGCACCATCGGCGATGCCCAACTCGGCCAAGTCTTCGGGGTGGATATGGGCGAAGTTGGTGGACTCACGGGAACGCAAGTCTTCAATCTCGCGCCCCGACGAATTGAATACGCTTTTGAGTCGTCGACTGGTCAACCGAAACGTGTGCACCGCAGGGTCAAAACCATCGATCACTTCGCCGCTACTCGTCTCCACTCGCACCTGCGCCAATTCATCGGCAATGCCATCTGGCGTCAACTCAAATCGTCCAGCGTCTGTGGCGTCGGCCGCGGCAACGACTGCGGAAAACTCCGGATGGAGGCGCCCGCCGACATGCGCACGGGCGTCGGCCAGCGGCACTTTCGTGTTGACGTAAATGAGATCCAACACATCGTCGGCGGTGACTTCGTCGTCGGGCGCGATGTCGCCGCCTGGCAGCCGCAGCGTGAGGCCCAGGCGGCGTGCCACCTCCCGATAGACCTCCCACTCGCCAATCACGTCACCCTGCGGCTCAATGATGGCTGGGGTGTAGTGGCTATACGTTTTGTCAAACCAACGGTCAACTGTGGTGGGCACGTCGGGGCGCTCCAAACACAGTTCCGAAGCAATCACGTAGTGGGCCAGCTTGGCGCTGGCCGACATTTGCACATCGACAACCACATGCAAATCCAGTGTTTGTAATGCTTCCACAGTCTTGCGTTGATCAGGCCACGCAACGACTGGGTTGCCGCCGATCGTAAACAACGCCCGAATCTGCCCCTCACCGGGCACCAGAATTTCATCATTCAACACCGCAGTCGGCGCGTCTTCGCGCAACACATGCAGCCCCCGCATCCGAGCCGGCGCACCCTTCGTCAACGCACTCGGACGCGGCGGGATGACTTGAGCACGTACCGGGGCGAGGGGAGCAAACGCCCCACCGGGGTTCGCCATCACTTCACCCTCTCGGTTGTAGCGCCCGCACAGCGTGTTGAGGCTGATCACCAAATGTTCCGTGAGACTCGAATGCGGTGCCATGTTCGGGCCCGTGCCCGTCGAGGCCGTGCCACGCGGGCCAGCGGCGAACAGCTCGGCCGCAGCGACGATTTGCGCTGCCGACACGGCGGTGCGCCCAGCGGCATACAGCACATCAAATTTGTCTACGGCCGCTCGCAAGTCATCGAGCCCGTTGACATACTCGACCACAAATTCTCGGTCGTACAATTCGGCTCGGATGATGTGTCGGATCATGGCAGCCAGCAACGTGGGGTCTTCGCCCGCTCGCACTTGCACGTGCATGTCGGCGTACTCGGCAACCTCAGTGCGGCGTGGATCTATCACGATCAATTTGAGCCCGTTGGCCTTAGCCCGCCGCAAGTTCACCAGCGGGTTGGTGGCGGGAATCCCGCCGGGCCAGGAGTACTGCGACACGAGCGTATTACAGCCAATAACCATCGAGACGTCGCTCGTCTCAAAGCTATGACCGCCGGCCATCCACATCCCGTGACGCAAAGGTGCGACCAATTTCGCTGGTTGGTCAATCGTGAGGCTGGTGTAAAAACTGGGCGACCCAATGGCTTGGTGAAACGCTTTCGCTATTGGCAAGACAGTCGCGTTTTGATACGCCGCCGTGCCGCAATATGTGGCCACGGCTCGGGGTCCGTAGGTCTCGATCGTGGCGGCGACCTTCTCAGCAATCTCGTCAAGGGCCGCGGCGCTCGACAGAGCAGAAAAGCTGCCGTTCGCACCCTTGCGAAACGGCGTCCGGAGGCGATCCAAGTGGTGATGTTGTTGCGGAAGGTGCCGACCTTTCACACACGTATACCCCTCAAACATGGGGTCGTCCTTCACTCCGTGAATCGCCAACACTGTGTCTGAGTCGGTGTCGACATCAACGTCGATCGCACAGGCAGCATGACAAAACCGGCAAAACGATCGCTTCGTTTCTACTGCCATAGGGGCCCCTCTTTCGCTAGTTCCTAGCCCTCGCGCACCGGGCGTCCCACACGATGCAACCGCACCATATTCGTACTCCCGGCCACACCCGGTGGCGTACCGGCAATAATCACCACAAACTCCTCCGGCTGGCCGAGTCGTTGCTCAACCAAAGCCAGATCGACTTGCCGAACCATGTCGTCGGTATGGCTCACCGCGTCGACTACAAACGCATCCACGCCCCACACCAAACACAGTTGGTGCTGCACGTCAATATTTGTCGTGAAGGCAATGATGCGTTGATCAGGCCGATGCGCAGCCACGCTGCGCGCCGAGGAACCGGTCGTCGTAAATACGGCCACGGTGTCGCAATTGACGTTTTTCGCGAGTTCGAGCGCGGCGAACGTAACGGCCTCAGTCGGCGTCGCCTTTTCGCTTTGGGACGACGGATCGACCGCTTCACCGCACGCTTCTGTCGTAGCGATAATGCGGGCCATAGTGGCCACCGACTCGACCGGATACGCGCCCACGCTGGTCTCGCCCGACAGCATCACCGCGTCGGCGCCGTTGAGCACCGCGTTGGCTACATCGCTCACTTCGGCTCGTGTGGGTCGTTCGGCCGTGATCATGGATTCCAGCATTTGGGTGGCCACCACGACCGGCTTTGCCTTACGGCGAGCGGCACGGATCACTCGGCGCTGAATCGCCGGCACATCCTCCAACGGCAACTCCACCCCGAGATCACCTCGAGCCACCATGACGCCGTCGAACGCGTCGATGATGGCATCCAAATTCGTGACCGCTTCTGGGCGTTCAATTTTGGCGATCACGGGCACAAGTCGCCCGGCGGCGCGCATGGCCCGACGAGTGTCATCGGCATCCGACGCGGCGCGCACAAAACTGACCGCCACCATGTCGACCCCATGAGCCAGAGCGAAGATCAAGTCGGCCGTGTCCTTGTCAGTGAGGCACGGGGTTGACAGCAACGAACCGGGCAAATTCATGCCCTTGTGATTCGAGAGCGTGCCACCAACTTCTACGAGGGTGACCACATCGTGACCCTCGATACGTTCTACCCGCAACCGCAGTCGACCGTCGTCGAGCAAAATAGCGTCGCCCGGTTGCACGTCGGTATGCAGCGTTTCGTACGTGGTGCAAACACGTTCAGACGTGCCCATCACAGCGTTCGTGGTGATGGTGAATTCTTGGCCGGGATTGAGCAGCACGCGGTCGCCGGCGAACGTGCCGACCCGAATTTTCGGACCCTGCAAGTCAGCCAAAATTGCCACGGGCCGTTGAGCACGTTGGGCCGCGGCGCGAACTGCTTCGATGTTGGCGAGATGATCAGCGTGCGTGCCGTGCGAGAAGTTGAGCCGAGCCACGTCGAGTCCAGCCGCCACCAGTTGGTCGATCACGGTCGGTGGGTTGGTAGCAGGGCCCATGGTGGCCACGATCTTGGTACGACGCATACGTCCATTGTCTCGCGTCTCGCAAGCGCGGGTGCGCCACGCTCGTCGCGAGGCCCGTCGTCGCGTAATGTAACGGCCATGAAAGCAGCCGTGATTTTCGAAAGCTTGACCGGAAACACCCGCAAGGCCGGCGAACGAATCGCAGAAGGATTTCGTGCAGAAGGCGTCGACGTCACGACAGTCGACCCGCTGCGGTCCATCAACCTGCAGGCTCTCGCCGACGCTGATCTCGTGATCGTGGGCGGCTGG
>JAYWAI010000315.1:0-1646 GCA_043782545.1 Acidimicrobiia bacterium | reverse complement strand
GTGGCCGACGCGATTGCGCCGACCACCCGATTCGCCGCTGATCCGTTACGCCGTGCAGATACCGTGTTCGTGGTTGGTATTCATCGACGCTGGGCCATTGGCCTCAGTCGGCACGTAACGAACTCCGCCAGACGTCACCGAGCCGGTTGCCTTAGCCGCGCCAAAGGCGCCGCTATAGGTAGTGACGATGTTGCCACTGGGGCAGTACGGGTTGGGGTACGCAACGTTTGTCTCGCCGTACGGAATGGCCGGGCCCACAAAGCGGTACTTCGTCGAAACCTTGAGTGATGTTCCGTCCGACATCGGAATGGAGCCCGATACCGATCCACCTTTGAGACCTTCCAAGTCGACGTGAAGTGCGCCCTGACCACCGGCAAACGGCATCGGGTCGATGTTGAAGGTTCCGCCGACGTGCAAGTGGACGGTGAACTTTTGTGCGCCTCCTTGCTCGACATGACGCTCTGTCTCGCCAACCTGTACGTCGAAGGCTTCGGCGTAGAAGTTGATGCCAGTGCACTGCGTCTCGGATGCGACAGGTCCGACTGGGCAGTCGGTGAAGTTTCCACCCGCCGATGCGTACTTCCACTCAAACTCGGGGCCGTGTGCTGCGGTTGCTCCGGCTGGGCTGATGGTGACTGCGATGGGAGCAACGGCCAGCGCCGCCCCAATCAATATTTTGCTGAATTTCATTGCCTATCTCCTTTGTTGTTTTCGCCTTGATTTGTTGACGAGCTATTTGAAAATTTTGACGGTGCCGGCGGTGAGGCACGAAGTGTCGGTTGTGCCGCTCGGGTTGGCGAAGAACGCCTGCGACGTTGCTTGCCAACAGTCGTGGAGCTGGACTCGAATATCGTTGAGGCCAGGTACGTCAACTTGTGTGGTGCGTGTCGCATTTTTGAGCATCTCTGCCACTGCTTGTTGATTGGTTGCTCCGGTGTATCTGGAGGTGATGGTCAGGATCGGGATGTCGGTGTCGAAGCCTATGATCGACGATGCTTCGGGTATTCCGGTGAGGCCATCACAGATGTAGTTGCGTGAATATCCGGCGTACGGGCCCGTCGCCGTGGCCCATGATTTTTGGGATGGGTAGATGTAGTCGAGTGGTTGGCAGTTCAGGGCTACGTCGAACGCATCGAGGAGGATTGCTCGCTGAACGAAGAGCTTGGCGACTGAGTCGTTCCACGCCGCATTGGCTGGTTTGCTGAGTAGCGCAGGAAGGATCGGCGCAAGACTGGGATCGCTGATGCCGAGCGCAACGCCTTGAATGAACGATTGCATATCCAAGGCGACAAGTTGATTCGTTGAGGGGTCGATGATCTTCGTTACTGAAGTGGTTTTCGCAGCCTCTTTGGCTCTGGCGAATATCTCATCGAATCGACCGTTGGCCGCGCATTCTGTGCTCTCCGCGCACCCTTTCGTGTATTCCTCAAAGGCGTGCGTCAGCGATGCAATGGATAAGCCAAGCCCTGCCACGTTGGGGTTGAAAGCGACAATCGATGCAATGGTTCCAGGATCCAATTTGGAGAGCCGGATGGCATATTCAAAACTCGTTCCGGTTGTGAATACCGACCAGTTGGTCACACCAAGGGAGCGGCGAACTGCGGCGAAGTCGTTGGCCGTCTCTAGGCATTGTTTGATAAGTGGCT
>JAYWAI010000314.1:0-11800 GCA_043782545.1 Acidimicrobiia bacterium | reverse complement strand
CGAGCACCATTCGCTCCACCAACCCACGGTCTTGCATGAGATAAAACAACCCGCGATCTCGGCGCACGTCGTGATACTGCAAATCGATAAGTGCCACTCGTGGATCGTTGAGGCCAATGTTGTGTTTTCTGGTGTAATCCTGAATGAGTTGGTGCTTGATAACCCAGTCGCACTCGCGGGTCAGCGTCATTGGATCGTCAGCAATCCTGGTCAAACAGTGCTCCCACATTTCCAGGGCCTGCTTTTCCTGAGGTGAGACCCCTCGGTTGTCGGCGAAGCGTAGGGCCCGATTCAAATATTCGGTTTGAATATCGAGCGCCGACACATCGCGGCCGTTGGCCAGGCGCACTTTGCGTCGACACGTTGGATCGTGGCTGATTTCTCGGATGGCCCGTATAGGGTTTTCCAACGTCATGTCACGCAGGATTACGCCAGGATCTTCGAGCATTCGCAGCATGATTGAGGCCGCACCGACTTTGAGAAAATTGGCGTATTCACTCATGTTGGAATCACCCACGATCACGTGCAGCCGGCGATACAAATCGGCATCGGCGTGCGGTTCGTCGCGAGTGTTGATGATCGGCCGACTTCTGGTTGTGGCCGATGATACGCCTTCCCAAATATGTTCGGCGCGTTGAGAAATGCAATACGAGGCGCCCCGCGCCGTCATGGTCACTTTTCCGGCCCCGGCATAAATTTGCCGGCTCACGAAAAACGGAATGAGAACTTCGGCGTAATGAGCTAAGTCGTCGGTGCGGTTTGTCAGGTAATTTTCGTGGCAGCCGTAAGAGTTCCCCGCCGAATCGGTGTTGTTTTTGAACAGGTAGATAGTGCCGCGAATGCCCTCCTCCTTGAGGCGTGCTTCGGCCGAAAGTACCAGTTGTTCCAGTATTCTTTCGCCCGCTTTGTCGTGAACGACGAGGTCGTAGACCGAGTCGCACTCTGGCGTCGCGTACTCGGGGTGTGAACCCACATCGAGGTATAACCGGGCGCCATTGACCAAAAATACATTGGAGCTGCGGCCCCACGACACGACTCTTCTGAAGAGATACCGAGCGACTTCATCGGGGCTCAGGCGACGTTGGCCTCGAAGCGTGCACGTCACTCCGTACTCGTTTTCGAGACCGTAGATACGACGCTCCACGGTTACGGAGTTACCGTGGAAGAAATTTCTACAGGGGGCGGTGTTGGCGTGGATGCATTGACCGGCGATGGCAAATTCATGACGCTGAGGGTACCGACTGCCAACAACGCACTCAACACAGATCTGATCAGGGTGCGTTGGGCTGGCGCAATGTGTCGGTGTTGACGGAATAGTTCGGTTAGGCGCGACACGCGTGCGGTGCGCAACGCATCGACCACATCAGGGTGAATGAGATAACCCCCGTCCGCGATGATCATGCCGAGTGCATTTCGAACGATACCCGATGGGGCCGCAATCGCTTCGTCGTCAAGGCGTTGTGCCAACGCTGAGCAGCCTTGAGTGAGTTGTGACAGTGTCAGGTCCGTCGGTGTCGGCTCTGAGTCGGAAAGACAGGACCACAATTGATTGATTCGATCGTCGACTGTAGTGCTACGAGAGCCGGTAGGCAGGTCGTAGAGCCGACTGGCTACGGGGAGGGCACCGAGGTGCCGCACCGACAAGCCGAGCTCCTTACCGACCAATACCATGATTGCCTCGCGGCGACGTCGCATCGATCGAGCCGTGGGCCAACGAGCTTCGTCTTGCATTGCTTGGATGAGATCGTCAGCAAGGCTGACTCGAACAAAGTGTTCTGGTTTGCTAGGCCAAATGAGCACTTTTACGCTGGCGTGCGAGGCTGAGAACGGAATCCCGCTGCCGCCGGACTCGATGAGATCAGCGAGCGGACGCAACCGCCGCAGCATCACGTGCGAGCCAATTCCGGCAAGGGATGCGCAGCCAATTACGGTAACTAGCCACGCCATGACCCGCCACCACCGATGTTCGGCCAGCGGAATGTGCGAAATGGCGATTGCGGTGGCCGCAGCAATCAACGATGGCAGCACATTGACCGCTAGGTGAATGCTGCGAGCGAGTGCCGGTCGAGGAACCCAATCGTCGATGCGAGCGCTGCGTCGATGATGACGTGCACTGGATTTTTTGGCATGACGAATCTCGCCCATCTCAGCCCTCCGTACCGTTCACCCTAGCAAAGCGATGGCAAAACGGTGGGCCACCCGCGCCTCGGCGCGGGATTACGCCTACCCGAGACGCACATCGATTTCGACCACGCCGACGTCACACACCTCGGCGGCGTTGCAGGCACGGTACACAAATGTCTGTTGCCCGGGGGCGCCGTTTTGGGGAGTAAAAGTGACCGTGCCGTCGCCGTTGGACTTCATCGCGGCAGGGTCGCCAATAAGCACCACTGAGGCCCCGAGTACTCCGCCTTCGTCGTTGTCGATCACGTTCACAATCACCGGGGTGCCCGGCCGCGTAATTGCTTTGTCGGTGTGCAACACCAACTTTGCCGACTTGGGGCTCACGACGACGTCGACAGGTTGGGTGTTGCCGAGCGTCCGATTTCCAGATGCCGACGGTGTGCCAATTCTCGCCGCCGTGCCAGGGATTCGCATCGCTACGGCAGCCACGCCCACTGCGGACACGAGCCCACCCAACACCAGGGCTGCTTGACGGGTGGATGCGGCCCGACTGCTGGGGACAAGCGCATTGAGGGCGGGGTACGACACATCGCGCAGGAGGTTGACCGATGACGATTGGTAGGTACTGGACTCTCCGTCGTCGATGATTCCGAGCGCCGTGCGAAGTCGTACTTCCCGACCTGTGGCATGGCCGGTGGTGAGTTCGGTAAATGCGACGGCGACGTCGTACATGCCGCTAGGAAGTGCGGCGAGGCGCGGATTTAGGCTGGCCACGGCGCAAAAAGTCTCAGTTGCGGTGAGCTTCGGCGCCAGACGCCCTGATGACACGGCAAGACGTTGCACGTCGGCAGTGCGCGCCGCGCTGTGCAACATTGGCAGGTCCATTGCGCCGACACCAGCCGATCGGCCCATGAGGTCCAGCACGCCATCGAGACGCTGCCGGCGAATGCGATCTCGGAGGTTTTTGGCTTCACGTCCGAGGGTCACTGCGGCGACGTCAGGGAGAATTCGGGTGGGGTTCCCGGCCGAGAGCCCACTAATGCAGGATTCGGTGGCGGCTCGTAACTTGCGGCGCCGACGCCCAGCGGCAATCAAATTGCTACGCGACGGAACGTCGCCCGTGAATGCCAGCACGCTTTCGTGCAGCGCTGCTCGAAGGCCGAGCCCTTGCAAAGCAATCGCGACAAGCGCTCCGGCCACGAGGCCCGCTCCTACGCCTTTGGCCCACCATGCCAAACGGGCTGAGGTGCTGTCGCCGGCGTGAGTAGCCCAGCTAAAGGCGATGGCTGCGCCGGCCCCGGCTGCCAAAGGAAGCACTATTCGAATTATTCGAAGGGTCCGAGCTCTGCGGGGCCGCGACCACCACGTCACCGTTGATGCGTTCAAGTTCGCCTGAGATGCGGTGTTGTCGGAGTCCATGGTGGGCCTTTCGCTGCTGTCTCCGCCAAGACTAGAGAATTCAATGGGTTCTATGTAGATGGAAAAACCCTACCGGGCCCGGCGCATGTGCTACGAGGCGAGATACCCAATAAGCGTGTCACCAGCGAGCCGTTGAAACCGCCGCCGAGGCCCGACGCGCCGCAACAGTGCTACTTCAAGGTCCTTTGCCGACAATGAGCGATCTGGGCCGGCCAGGGCGCTCACTGCGAGAGCCAGTGCTGCAGTTAGGTCCAAGCCGATTTCGTAACCTGTTCGCAACCTTGTAGTGATGGGATCTGCGTCGCCTCCCAGCACGCTCCAGCCGGTTTCGTCAATCAATGTACCGTCGTAGAGCACGTGAAAAAGCTGATCTTCGGCCATGTCGTCGTTGATTTCGGCGACGAGTATTTCGACTTCCATTGGTTTGAGCTCATGAGTAAATGTCTGCCCCAAAATTTGGGCGTATTGGTTGGCCAAGCCTCGTGCGTCGACGTCATTTCTCGAATACGCGTACCCCTTGAGGTCTGCGTGGCGGATGCCAGCGATTCGTAACTGATCGAACTCGTTGTATTTGCCCACTGCGGCAAACCCGATTCGATCATAAATTTCGCTCACTTTGTGCAAAGTGCTGGACGGGTTTTCCGCCACGAGCAATACGCCTTGCACGCATGAGAGGCCAACGAGGCTCCGACCGCGACTAATACCTTTTCTGGCGTAGTCGGCGCGATCTTTCATCACCTGTTCTGGAGCTACGTAGTACGGCATGCTCATGAGGCGCTCCGTTGTTGATCCACGACAGCGCTAAAGCGCTGAGCGATTTCGGCCTCAGGAATGGGGGCGAAACCGTCGGAGGTGATTTGCGCCACCATTGGATATATGCCGCGAACGAGGTCTGGGCCCCCGGTGGCTGAATCTGAATCTGCCGCTTCGAACAGGGCCCGGACTGCCAAATCTGTGGCCTGATCCTTCGTGAGTTGATCAGCAAAACCGATTTTGATCACCGTGCCGGCGTGCAAGCTGCCAGAACCAGCAGCGACGTGGCTTGCTTCCTCGTATCGCCCGCCGGTCACATCGAATTGAAACAGGCGGCCGCGCTGTTGGTCGATATCGAATCCGGCAAAAATAGGCACCACGACCATACCTTGCATGGCCGCAGGGAGGTTTGCTCGGATCATTTGACTGAGCTGATTGGCTTTGCCGTCAAGGGTAAGTTGGCTGCCTTCCACTTTTTCGTAGTGTTCGAGTTGTAGTTGAAAGAGGCGGACCATTTCCATTGCTGGCCCTGCTGCGCCGGCAATGGCCACGCCGGAATGTGAATCGGCGGCATACAACTTTTCCATATTTCTATGCGAAATGAGGTTGCCTGATGTGGCTCGCCGATCGCTAGCCATGATGACGCCGTCGATGAATCGCAATGCCACACACGTAGTGGCGTGGCTCAGGTGCATTGCGGCACCCGCGGCCGACGCAAATGGATCCACCCCCGTTCGTTTCACCAGGCCAAGAAAGTTCGGACCCGGATCGTGTGAATTGTCAAATGACGAAAGACTCACTGGCCACCCTTTTGCACGTACGATTTGACGAATTCTTCTGCGTTGTCTTCCAGCACACTGTCGATTTCGTCGAGCAAGTCATCGAGTTCAGCTTTGATCTTCTCGCCTTGTTTCGCAGACGTTGCCTGATCTACGGGTTCATCGGCAACCTTCTGCGGCGTCGATTTCGCTTTTGTTATTCGCTCAGCCATGATATTCGTCCTTTTTGTCGTGCCCTTCGAGACCAGCAAGTAGCTCTGCGGCCGTGTCGCATGTGTCTATCAACCTACCGACGTGTTCAGCGGTTCCACGCATTGGGTCCATCAGCGGCACGCGACGCAAATTCACGGCTCCTGTGTCGAACATCACCGAATCCCAATTGGCGGCAACAATGTTGGCGGGGTACTTGGCCACACACCGGCCTCGAAAATATGCACGGGTCGAATTTGGCGGATTTTGGACGGCGTCAGCAATATCGCTTGGCGATACCAGTGTCTCGGCACCGAGCCGACCAAAGATGGACTTTTCAGGCCGAATGTCGTGGTACTGGAGATCCAGCGCTCGGAGCGCGATGGCGTTCCAGGCCAGCGAATGGCGTTCCCGATACGCCTCGAAGAGTTTCATTTTCGCCACCCAATCAAGCTGTGTGAACAGTGACATCGGCGCAGTTTCGAGGCCGTCGAGCACGACCTCCCACCGTGAAAGAATGGCACTGCCGACGTCGACTCCGAGCGACTCGAGCCCAAACTCTGTCGCGTATTTGGAGGCAGCTTCAAAGAGACGCCATTGGACATCGAGTGCGGTGATCGTGGATCGATTGTCGAGCAATATAGGCCGAGAAAGCGACGTGTCATGGCTGACATGGCGCATGGCAGATACCGGGTGTGCGAGTATCAAATCGCTTGGATAGACACCGTCTTCGATCATGCTCAATATGAGCGAGGTCACGCCCACCTTCAGAAACGTGGCCACCTCGCACATGTTGGCGTCGCCGGTAATGACGTGGAGGCGACGAAATCGTTGTGGATCGCAGTGCGGTTCATCGCGGGTATTGATTATGGGACGCTTGAGCGTGGTTTCAAGACCCACTTCTGCTTCGAAAAAGTCGGCTCGTTGGGTAAGTTGAAACGGTGCATCTGCGGGCAATGTGACACCATTTTCGCCACCGAGTTTTCCCGCGCCGGTGTAGATCTGCCGGGTGACCAAATGCGCAGTGGCTTGATGCACGATCCGGCCAAATGGCACGGCGCGATCCATCAAATAGTTCTCGTGGCATCCGTAGCTGTTGCCCTTGCCGTCGGAGTTGTTTTTGTAAACGACGATTTCTTGACCGGCAGGCAGCGCGGCGGCTGCGGCACGCATCGATGCCAGCAAAATGTGCTCGCCGGCCTTGTCGTACTGCACAGCCTCAAGGGCGGTCGCGCACTCCGGCGAGGAGTATTCGGGGTGGGCATGATCGACGTAGTAGCGAGCACCGTTTGCGAGCACCGCGTTCACCAAATGGGAATCGACGTCCGGTGCAAATGATTCCAACGCAAACGAATCGTTTCGGGCATCGTGGTCTGGGTGTTCGTCTTCGAAGTCCCAGCCAACGCGTGCATCTGGTCGCCCTTGGTGATGCCCAAGATCGACCAGATACGAGTTGATCAGGACGCTTGACGCAGCGATTGGGTTGCTGCTGGCACCTTTGACCAATATGCCGTATTCGGTTTCGATACCGCAGATCTTGGGGATTGCCACAGCACTACGATATCCCGGAATTTTGAGTGGGTTGTCTCAATCAAATCCGATAGTTGCCGATCTAGGGATCATGCGACTCGATCGAAACACCACGAGTGTCTGGACTCGAGCCCTGAACCTGTTGCCATGTGGCCACCCCCTTGGTGACGTGCTGTGGAACCGACGCCACCGAATCGTTGTGTCGCTTATTTCGGTGTACGCGTCGATTGTGACCATTGTGGCGCTCTCGGCAGTGGTCGGCTCGTCACCGGATCGGCCGAATTTTTTCCTAGTTATCGTGGCCGGCATAGCGCCGGCTGGGCTGGGGCTTTTGGCGGCTGCCGACGGTGCATCGCACGCCACACGGGCCGATGCGGCCACCGCTTGTCTGTTGCTGCAGTCGGCAATTCTGGTCTACCTGATGCACGGAAACATGTCTGCGCACGTGGTGTTCTTTCCAGCGGGCGCGGCGATTGCGTTGTATCAAGCGTGGCGGCCGCTATGGGTTTGGTTTTCGTTGCTTCTTGCTCACCATGTCGCTATGGGATTGGTGTGGCCCGGTCTTGTTTTTGGTGCTCACCACCCGGCGCACAGCATTGTGTCAGCTTCGTTGATGCACTTCGGGTTCGCAGTGATGTTGAACGGGCTTGGTATTGCCGCCTGGAAGTTGAATGAAATTGAGGCCCTTAACGATCAACTCACCGGTTTTGCCAATCGTGATCTGTTGGTACAACGATTTATCAATGACGTCCATCGTCGGCCAGCCGACGCCCCTGCGTCCGCGGCGATCATCGTGCATTGTGAGTCGTATTTGGAAATGTCCACGATGGTGGGTACCAACGCCGCGGATCGCCTGCTCGTGCGAATGGCGGAAGTCATTCGGTCGCGAACTCGTCAAGGCGAGTATGTCGGACGTGCGGGGACGGATCACTTCATTGTGGTGCTGCCGAACTCGACTGTCGCCCAAGCCAGAAGCTTGGGCCGCGTAATTGAGCTCGACCTGCGAAACGAGTGCAACGTACTGACTGCGTCCATTGAGGTCGCTGGCGAGAACACCAATCCCGAAACTCTGTACCGCAAGCTTCGTCAGGACCTAGAACACCAGCGAAGCACGCGCACAGCGCAGAGCATCGAGAATTCCAAGCCAGCGCACCGGCACTCGAACCCTATAGATATTGTCCGGTAGCTACACGCTCAATGGCCCGGCCACCGGAATCGTGGCCTTCGCGCTTGATGATTGTGCGGACATACACGATCCGCTCACCCTTTTTCCCTGAGATTTTTGCCCAGTCGTCGGGATTCGTGGTGTTGGGAAGGTCCTCTTGCTCGCGATATTCCTGGTGAATTGAATCCAGTAAGTCATTGAGTTGGATTCCCGCTTCGCCGTTGGCGATCTCGCGTTTGATGGCGCATTTTTTGGCTCGTCGTACAATGTTTTCGATCATGGCGCCAGACGAAAAGTCTTTGAAATACATGATCTCTTTGTCGCCGTTTTGATAGGTCACTTCGAGAAATTGATTTTCGGCATCCGTGCGGTACATCTCGTTGACAGTGCGCTCGATCACGGTCAGGAGGGCCTTGTTGGCATCTCCCCCACCTTCGTCGCGAATGCAACTCTCACTCATTGGAATGTCAGCGGTCAGGTATCGCGAAAAAATTTGAGCAGCGGCATGTTCTGCCGGTCGCTCGATCTTGATTTTCACATCGAGTCGTCCCGGGCGAAGGATGGCGGGATCAATGAGGTCCTCGCGGTTCGAGGCACCGATGACGATGACATTGCGCAGTGTTTCCACGCCGTCGATTTCGGCCAGAAGTTGCGGCACGATCGTTGACTCCATATCGGAACTGATGCCCGTACCCCTGGTACGAAACATTGAATCCATTTCATCAAAGAAGATGATGACGGGCATTCCTTCTTCGGCCTTCTCACGGGCACGCTGAAAGACCAACCGGATCTGACGTTCCGTCTCGCCGACGTACTTGTTGAGCAGTTCCGGGCCTTTGATATTGAAGAAATAGCTCTTTGCGGCGCGCCCCGAATCGGCGGCAACCTTTTTCGCAAGTGAGTTGGCGACCGCCTTGGCTATCAACGTTTTTCCGCAGCCTGGCGGGCCGTACAGCAAGATGCCCTTGGGCGCGGGAAGCTTATATTTTGCGAACAGGTCGCGATGCAGAAACGGCAATTCGACGGCGTCAGCGATTTGTTCGATTTGGGAATCCAGCCCGCCCACGTCGGCGTAGCTGACATCAGGTACCTCCTCGAGCGTCAGATTTTCGACCTCCGGTCGTGGCAAACGTTCGATCAGTAACCCGCTTCGTGATTCGAGCAGCAGGCTGTCTCCGGAACGCAACCGTGTGGTTTGAAGATGATCCACCAACTCGCACACTCGCTCTTCATCGGAGCGACCAGTGATCAACGCGCGCCGTCCGTCGGCGAGTACTTCGCGCAGCGTGACAACTTCACCAGCACCATCGCCAGTGCGGGCCAGTACGACGTTCATCGACTCGTTCAGGACTACTTCATCGCCTCGATGCAAGTCTGCGGTGGCTATGTCGGGGTGCAAATTGACCCGCATCTTGCGACCTCCGGCCAATACGTCGACTGTTTGGTCGTCGTTGGTGCCAACGAAAACGCCGTACGCGCTCGGCGGTTCAGTGAGCTTGTCGACCTCCTCTCGCAATGCTGAAATATGGTCGCGCGACTCGCGCAGCATGTAGGTCAATTTTTCGTTTTGATTGACAGCCTGCGTGAGCTGACCTTTCGTTTCTAGCAATCTCTCTTCGAGTGTTCTCACGCGCTTCGGGGCGTCTTGGAGCCGCCGGCGCAACGTGAGGACTTCCTCTTCCAAGCTCATTGCATGGTCGCGCAACTCATCGAGGACAGACTCCAATTCGGGGTCGGATTCCAGAAAGCTGTCGTGCCCTTGGTCAAGCTCGCGGCCGAACTCTCGATCTGAGGGATAGTCGTCGTTGGTCACCGTTGCACCTCCGTTCGCCAGGGTAGTCGCGTTGCGCCAGCGCTATTCATCACGGGCGATGCAAACATTGGATCGAAAATAACCCGAGCCGATATGGATTCAATGCCATTTTCGACCACACTGTTCGTGTAACTTGCAGCATCTGTTCGCGTATCGAAAGGCAACAACATGAAGGTCTGGATTGATCAGGATCTGTGCACTGGTGATGGTCTGTGTGAAGAAATCGCTCCTGATGTATTTACATTGTTGGACGACGGTTTGGCCTACGTGAAGGAAGGCTCGAAAGTTTTCAATTCGCCCGCCGGCGCTGAAGGCCTCGCCAACATTCCTGACAATCAACTCGACGGCGTTATCGAATCAGCTGAAGAGTGCCCAGGAGAATGCATTTTTATCGAAGTCGAATAAACATCGCGTCTAGCGGATTGCAATGACCCGGGTCGAACCCGGGTCATTTCGCATTTTTGACTACGTCAAGTGTGGCGATGGTGAGGAGCTGTCAAGCCAAACAGGGACCGGTGCCAACAGGCTCGGTTCTTGCCGAATCCAATACCTTGCGCACTTCGGTGGTGGTGACGGCATACGCAACGCCCGGTTGGTCGGGTGCTATGGCGAACGCGATCCCTACCACCTCACCAGAGCTCGACACCAACGCCGACCCTGAATCCCCCGGCGCCAGGCGAGTCGCCAGAATGGCGACGTTGCGCCGAGCGTCAGCGCTGTCGTACAAATTTCGACCATTGGCGTCGACGACGCGGGCGATTCGAAATGGCGCCACCCGCAACGGGCCTCCGCCCGGGTGTCCGAAAATACCACCCTGTGCTGTCTCCTCGGTATTGCCCAGCTTGAGCGGCGATAGGCCAAGATCGGTCACGTGGAGAACGGCAAGATCTCGATCGCTGTCAAAGGCAATGACAACAGCAGGGCGATGGGTGCCCTGTGCGGTGATCACTTCCGTGGTCCGTTCACCGGCGACGACGTGAGCATTGGTGACGACTGTATCGATGCCCAGCACAACGCCTGTGCCATCTTGAACGTTTCGGCACGCCAGTCCCTCAACCAACACTGTTGCTGCAGTCGCGTCCAGTGCTGCTTTGGTCGATAGACCTGTCTCTGCGGGGGCCTTTCCCACATTTGGAGCCGGCTGAAGGGCGTTGAAGACTTCGGGAAAACCGTCCTTGCCCACAAGTCGGCGCAGAGTGCTGAGCGTGTCAGGCGGATCAGGCAGCACCGTGTGCACACCTTTGGCGACTGCACTGGTCCGTGCTTCACGGGCGGGCCAACCAGGCACAGTCGCCATCACTGGTGTGAAGAGCCATACCGTGACTACAACCCCGATGCAGGCCATCACCGCCCCAGCTATCTCGTCCACGTGGCGCAGTTTTGGTGTGGGCAGGGCCAGGTGAATTTTGCTGCCGACCAGAAGCCCGAGTAGCTGGCCGAGAAATCCGCATCCCGCCAAAATGCCCAGGGCTATAAGAAAAAGTTTCGTGTGCGCAATTCCGGCTCGAGAATGCAAAATCGACGGCAGCAATCTCACCGCCAGTAACAAACCCAGCGAGATCCCAATCCAAGAAAATGCGCGTGTAACAAACCCCAGTCGGTACCCACCAAAGCCTGCGCCGATGAGCGCCAGGACGATGAAAAGGTCGAGCACATTCACGCGATAGGTCCATCGGGTGGATTCAGCAAGCGTCCCGAAGTAAGAAACCCGGTATGGGCGACCATGCGGTGGTCTGGTCGCACGGCCATGCCTTCGATGTGCCAACCGCGCAACAAAAATTCAACGGTCTCAATCATCGAGAACCCGTTGTCCCGCAACGCCTGCGTGACTTGATTGCTTTGCAAAATAGACGGCGAATAGGACACGAAAATGCCACCAGGACGCAAGGCGTGAGCGGCGTGCGGGACCGCTTGCCAAGGCTCCGGAAGGTCGAGAACGACGCGATCAAAGTCGGATTCGTCGATGCCGTCGTAGCTTGACCGCAGTTGAATCTGATATCGCTCCAAGGCTTCTGGGCCGAGGAAAGA
>JAYWAI010000313.1:0-1658 GCA_043782545.1 Acidimicrobiia bacterium | reverse complement strand
TCGCAAGGGTTTGCCCCGGGGTTTGTTGATTGTCGATCGAGTGACTTCGGCCTGGTGGCAACGACCTGTCGGCGGGGCGGGGCTGAGTTAGAAGAGGGAGACTTTGTTGTCGTTGTCGTAGCGGTAGAACTCTGGGCCGCCGGCGAGCACCGAGCCGAGTGCGGCGCCAAAGGCGGCCATGTGGGCGGATTTGTTGTGAGCGTCGATACTGGATTGATCGGCCCATTCTTCGTGCAACACGATCAGGTTGGGGTTTTCCAGCGACGTGCCAAAGCGGTAGGCCGTGCAGCCGGCTTCGGCTTGTGATGCCGCGGCCATGGTGAGGCACGCTGCTTCGGCTTCGGCACGCTTGTCGGGATTGATGGGAAGAGTTCCGGCGATAACGATCATGGGCGCAGACTTGTCGAAGAAGGCGGCGATGTCAAGGTGAACAATCACTGTTTCGAGACGTCTGTTTGGGTCGCGTCAGTGACACACTTGCGGCACCGCAAACAGCTTCGCCAACATGCATCAAGAACCGGCTCGGGGGACCAATGAAATTCGGTATCTTTTATGAGCATCAATTGCCACGACCGTGGACCGAAACAAGCGAGCAGCAATTGTTCGACGAAGCGCTCGAGCAAGTCGAGTTGGCCGATCGGCTTGGCTACGACAACGTGTGGGCAGTCGAACATCACTTCCTTGAGGAATACTCGCATTCTTCGGCTCCCGAAGTCTTTTTGGCGGCTTGCGCGGCCCGAACGCAACGCATTCGCATCGGCCACGGCATCCGCCAGACACCGCCGAATTACAACCATCCGGCGCGTGTAGCTGAGGCAGCAGCGACGCTTGATTTGATTTCGCACGGACGGGTTGAACTTGGCATCGGTGAAGGCGCCACCCGCCTCGAGCTCGGCGGGTTTGGTATACAAGCCAAATACAAGCGAGCGATGAGTCTTGAAGCTGGCGAGCAGATTGCCAACATGATGACTATGGATCCGTATCCGGGGTTTGAGGGCACGCACTTCTCGATGCCGTGTCGCAACGTGATTCCCAAGCCCGTGCAAAAGCCGCACCCTCCCATGTGGATGGCGTGCACGAATCGTGCGACTATCGAAGTGGCCGCCCGAAATGGCATCGGCGCGTTGGCGTTTGCGTTCGTGAATCACGACGAAGCCGTGCATTGGGTAAACGCCTATTACGACATCATTCGCAGTGAAGATTGTGTGCCGTTGGGGCATTTCGTGAACGCCAACATTGCCATCGTGGCCAACTTGAGCGTGCATGAAAATCGGGCTGAGGCCATACGTCGTGGCCACGATGGGTTCCACTTTTTTCGGTACGCGCTCGGAGCACTCGTCACACAGGACACCGTCCCCGGCCGCACCACGCTGTGGGATGACTACAAGGCATTGACGACGGGCGGCGTCGAAAAGGCCATAGCGATGGCCGAGGCCGAAGGCGACGCTTACGCCTCTGGCATTGGTGCGCCAGCCGATGTACAGCGACACATCAAAGCCTTCGAGGACGTCGGCGTCGATCAGGTGGTGTTCCTGCAACAAGGTGGCAAAAATCGTCACTCCGATATTTGCTACACGCTCAACCTCTTTGCCTCTGACGTGATGCCCGAATTTCATGAACGCGAGGCGGCTCGGCTGGCCAAAAAAGAAGCCGAGCTA
>JAYWAI010000312.1:0-4454 GCA_043782545.1 Acidimicrobiia bacterium | reverse complement strand
AAGCGGTGATGGGGCCGAGAAACTTTTTCAGATCGTCCAGATCGGCTTGGATAGTAGAGGCAACGTGGTTGCAATCAGCGGAGCCTTGGCTGATGTCGGCGAAGGTGACGAGGATGGAATTTTGTGTCATTTTGAATTTTCCTGAGTTCGTTGGCGAGTACTAGCGGGTGGTGGCGAGGGTGGCGCGAATCTTTGAGAATCCGGTCTTGTGGGACTCCTCGGTCGTGTCGTAGTTCGCGGTCGTGGCTTTGAGCCCGGCTGAAATTTCGGCGAGGGCGTTGTGCAGTTGTTGGGCATCTTGGTGCCATTGCTCGCGCATGTTGTGAAAGCTGGCTGCGGCTTCGCCTTTCCAGGAGTTCAACAAGGGCGACAAACGAGACTCCAGGTCGGTCAACCGACTGGCAATACTGCCGGCGACATCGGCCACGTGGTTCGCGGCGGCGGTCATTTCCGGGACGGTGGTAGTAAAGGTGGTGGCCATTTTCATCCTGTTTCTGCCGCAACCCCGTTTGGGTTGAACGAAGCAAGATGATCCTACATGATATGAAATACACTGTCAATACATTTCAATATTTTCCATGCACTTTCTTTTGCCATTTGGAGATGTCAGGAATCGAAACCGAGACCGAATTTGTCAAGCGTTCGGAGCCACATGTTGCGCCGGCCGTCGTGGCGATCCGCGGCTGCCAAACTCCATCGAGTGGCCTGAATCCCCATGAATCGAAAGGGTTCTGGGGGAAATGGGATGGGCTTTCGACGAACGAAGTCAAGTTGCGTCCGTTCGTTTCGCACACCATCGAGAAGGTCGAGGGATACCTCAGCACCAAATCGGGTGGCGGCCACGCCGAGGCCCGTGTATCCGACCGAGTACACGAGTTGCTTGTCGAAGGCCTGGCCCCAGAAGGAGCAAAAGCGGGTGCACGTGTCGATGGCTCCACCCCAAGCGTTGGAGAACTGCACGCCTTCGAGTTGCGGAAAGGTCTCGAAGAAGTGTTGCGACAAGCGCGCCCACGTCTCGGGCCGTTGCTCGAGCACCGAAGACATCTTTCCGCCGAAGTAGTACACAGCGTCGTACCCGCCCCACAAAATTCGGTTGTCGCTGGTGAGTCGGTAATAGTGAAACTGGTTCGCGCCGTCAGACAAGCCCTGCCGATTGGCCCAGCCGATGGACGCCATCTGCTCAGCGTTGAGCGGCTCGGTTACGAGTACGTAATCGTACACGGGGATCACATAGCGCTTGATTTGACGCAGAAGCGGGGGGAATGCATTGGTAGCGAGCACGACGTTGTTGGCCATCACTCGCCCAAACGGCGTGGCGATACGAATCATCTTGTTGTCGCGGGCCACTTCGTCGACACGGGTGTGCTCAAATATTTCGACGCCCAGATCCAACGCCACGCGCTTGAGGCCCCAGGCCAGCCGGGCAGGATCCACAATGGCGGCGCGACCCTTACGCCAGAGCCCGCCGTGATAGGTCGGTGAATTTACTTCGGCTCGCATTGCGGCTTGATCGAGCAAAGCGACGTCCTGGCCAAGCTCGGAGAGCTGGTCATAGTCCTCCCGCAAGCCTTCAACCATGTGGGCGGCGTTGGCGACGTCGATCACACCGACACGCTCGTAGTCGCAGTCGATGTTGTAAAGCTTGATCGTGTCCTCGATGGCGTTGAGGTTGGCGAGGCCGAGTGCTTCGAGCTGGGCCAACTCTTTCGGAAAGCGTTCCTGCCCGTTCGACAAGCCATGAGTAAGGCTGGACTCCATGAAGCCACCGTTGCGGCCCGACGCTCCCCAGCCAACGGTGTCACCTTCGAGGAGGACCACATGTTTGTTGGGGTCGCGCTGCTTGGCGATGACGGCGGTCCACAGGCCCGTGTACCCGCCGCCGACGATGCACAAATCGGTGCGCTTGATGCCGACGAGGGCCGGCAGGGAGGCGGGCTCGTCAGTGTCGTCAAACCAATATGGGTAGGGCTCAGCCGCGGCGACAGCCCGCAAATGAGCTTCGGAAATATCGTCGATCATCAGACATTTTCTCAGAGAGAACCGAGCAGCGCTCGGATTCGTTCTTTGGGACGCCCGACAATAGCGACCTTTGGCGTGACTACAATCGGGCGTTGCAGCAACTGTTTGTGTTTGATGAGTAGGTCGATGACGGGCCCGGCGGTCACAAAATCGGCCTCGTTCAGACCCAATTTGGCGAACATTGAATCTTTGCGGACCAGGTCGGCGACAGGATCTTCGAGCTTGGCCACGATGGCTTCGAGCGCGGCGCGATCAGGCGGGGTTTTGATATACAGAACGGTGTCGAACTCGACACCCAACTCCTTGGCGATGGCCAAGGCGTTAGTGGAAGAGTTTCAATTGGGGTTGTGGTAGATGGTGACGTTGGTCATGTCACCCAGTTTGGCGGATGTAGGTGAGTTGCGTGATACCGGCCGAAGGTGCTGACGATTCCAGGTGCCAACCGTCGTGGCGAAATGTGCGCGCCGCTTTAGCGGGCACGGACGATGACATCAGAATATGACGGGCCAGAAGGCCCTTGGCTGCCTTGGCGTCGTGGCCGATGATTTTGCGCTTGCCGTTTGGTCCGACATGCAGAAACTGCACGCGAATAACGGGCACACCAATCGCTCCCGGACTCCATGCCGCCGCGTGTTCCTTCGGAAGAAGATCGATCACGAGCGACGGGGCGAGCGCGGCCAACTGAGCGTCGATGGCGTCTCGCCAAAAGCGTCCCAGGTTGCCAATCGGGTCAAGCAAAGCACCCATTTTGATTCGGTAGTCGGGCATTGGGTCCTCGATGCCAACGAGACCGGCTAATCCCGAAAAGATCACTACGGACTCCACTGCAATTGCTCTGTTTGCCGTGGGCATTTTGGCGAGATTCATGTGATCATGCACGACGCCCGTGTAGCGCTGCGACGCGGGCAGGGTCGGGCTTTGGAAGAGCCGAGTGTTCGCGTCCACGGCCCGTTCGAGGTGGGCGCCGCTGATGTCGAAGAGCTTCGTGACGGCTGAGGGGTCGGTACTTGCTCGACCGAGTGCGGCGGCAACTGTGTCGCGTTGCGTACTCAGCGCCCCAAATCGCCCAGACCGAGTCGTCCAACGCTCGTCGCCGAATGGCGTCGGATTCACGGCCTTACCTTCGCTGGGTGGCACGAGCAGCAAAAAACAGTTAGGCACCACTGCATTCTGACAAACCAACTCCCGTGTTGGTCAGAATGCAGTGGTGCCTATTTAGTTTTTGGGTGTCAGCTTCAGATTGCGCAACGAATTATTCGATTTCATCGCCCGATGATTCGTGCCTAAATCGCGCCAAAAAGTCAGAGACACAAATGTTTAGAAATGGCCACTCACTTGACAGCACCTCCTTCCAACGCATCGCCCGGGTACACCGGACATATGAACCCTATTCTGTATTCGACCTATTTGAAAAGGGGAGTAGGGTAGAAATTTCCATCCGGGCGAAAAGGAGTGTGCGTGCGTCAGCGATTTAGAGACCTGGCAGCTCCGCTGAAGCACCACAATTTTCGCATGGTGTGGATTGCTCAGATTTTCTCGGAAGTGGGCGATTGGGCGGCCCGAGTAGCGCTCACAGTGCTTATCTACCGAAAAACTCACTCGGCGGTACTGGAATCGCTCGTTTTTGCGTTGGGTGTTCTGCCGTGGATCGGCATCGGACAGTATCTATCGGCTGTCGCCGACCGATTTAATCGCCGATTTGTGATGGTCGTATGCGATCTGGCCCGTGCGGGAATTTTTTTAGCCATGGTCGTGCCTCAGCCGACATTTGTGCTCCTGTTGCTGAGCTTCGCAGCGGCAATTTTTACGCCACCCTTCGAATCGACCCGTGCCGCCATACTTCCGGAATCAGTTCCCGAAGAGTTGTATCCAGATGCCGTGTCGCTATCGAGTAGCACATTTCAATTCACCACTTTGGTTGGGCTTGCAGTGGGTTCGGCGTTTGCGGATTGGCTGGGACCTCGGGTGGCGTTGGCTATCAACGCCGCCAGTTTCGCCGCTTCTGCTGTGGTGCTGAGCCTGGTTCGTCGTCGCCGGGGCGCAGAACATCGCGATCGTGAGCCCAGCCGTGCCCGCGACGGTTTCCTGGCGGTGTGGGGGGACCCGATCGTTCGATGGCTCGCGGGGTTGTGCATTGTGGTGGCGGCGCTGGCGGCCGCAGCAGAAGCGCAAGCAACAGTGTTCAAGGAAGACTTGCTACCGCACACCAAATTCGCGCTGGCGATCTTGTTCGCCGTGGTGCCATTGGGCACGTTGGTGACGGCTGTCGTGTTTAACTCCAAAGGGCGTCATCGCGTCGTGGCTCGACGAGCGGCGAGCGTGGCTCTCGTCGGCACCGCCGTGGCGATCGCAGGATTTTCGATGAGCGGTTGGCCACTACTGGGCGGCGTTGTGGGCTTCTTTGGGGTCGGGATCACGTTTGCGTGCACCACCAT
>JAYWAI010000311.1:0-4463 GCA_043782545.1 Acidimicrobiia bacterium | reverse complement strand
CCGGCGGAGTCTTCGGGGAGTGCGGCCAACAAATGCGGGTCGGCGTGGTTGGTGAGCAGCATCACGCCAAGTTGGGGTGTTTGTCGCCGGAGTTTTATACCCAACTCCACGCCGTTCATGGGAGCGTTAAGGCCGACGTCCAATATCGCGACGTCAATGCTGCGATGGGGGATCTCTTTCAGCGCTCGATCAGGGTCACCGTAGGTGGCAACTATCTCGAATAGCGGCTCGAGTCGGAGTGCTGTAGCGAGCAAGTCCCGTAATAGCGCTTCGTCGTCGACGATCGCTAGGCGTTTTGGCGGCTCAGTTGGCAAATCTCTTACCATTCCTTTCGGTGGCGCACTCTACAAATAGTGAAAACATCACGTTTCGTGTTCGTTGTCACACTCCCACGTGACGAGTTTAGGTGCTACCACACTACATCTCGTTTTGTATTGCGCTTTTTACACAAATAAAAGTGTGGTGCCACTCTAGTGAAAAACTAGCAAGACATTTACCGTGTGTTTGCGGGAGGAAACTCCCATTTCACACAGGGCGGCTGTGGGTGTCTCGGCACTGACTCCGGCCACGAGCAGGTAGGTGACGATGAGAAACTTCAGTCGGCGAGGCAAAAAGATACGGACGATTGCTACGTCTGTAGCTCTGATTGGTTCGGTGTTCCCCGTTTTGACGCTGGCCAGTGGCGCAAATGCCACTCAGAAGCCAGCAGCGGTTGTGTTGCCAAAGGCGGCAATTGCGCCCGCGGGCACAATGAACAACATCAAAATTTCCCTAAATGGGTCGATAAAGCTCTCGGTGAAATCAGCGTTCGCCAGCCCGTACGCAGCAGGTGCTGCTGGTGCTCCGTACACTGGTCTCATAGGCTCGCCTGTCATCGGCGGTTCGGTCATCTCCACATACAAGTGGCTGATTAACGAGGATCCCAGCGGCGACCCGACCTACGACCCGTCTAACTGCTTCCCAAATGGCACTATCGACGAGATGAACGTTCAGATCCAAAAGACCTTTCCGACCGCTGTCGTCGTTGCTGCCGATCCAAACGGTCTCGTGCCAGGCCATCTGATTGCCTATGGCGATTTCCCGGCTAAGTGCAAAAATCCGAGCATTCACTTGGTGGCTGGCAACGCCCCGGTCGTGACCTCCGGCGATCAAACGATGCTCTCGACGTCAGTGCAACTCAACGGACTTGAGAACGGAAAGAACTACCTGCTTTCCGTAACCGCCCCGGGCTTCAAGATTGACGGCGTCCACTTCACTGTCAATTCGGCAGGTGCTGGTGTTAATGCCGTAAATACACCGGTATTGCCGGTGTTGATGAACCCACTTCCGGTCAAGACCACAACGCTCAAGATCAAAGTCTTCAATGACAATGCTTCAACAAACGGCCAATGGGACCAACAAGCCGAGGATTACGTACCAGCGGTTCTTCGTCCAAACGGTAGTGTTCGAATCCCCGAGAAAAACAACATGGAGGGCTTCACTGCACACCTAGGCGACGTTCTCGCCGAAGTCACCACCGACGTTTATGGAAATCCCCTTTGTACCGAGTACGAAACTGACCTAGTCACCGGCAATGTTCGTATCAATGGCGACGGCAAACCAATCCCGAAAGTTGATGCTTCCGGTGGCGTCAGCGGGGGCGCCCTCGCAGGCAGCTCTAGCAAATGCGTATCTGATCGCGAAGGCGACATCACAATCCCAAATATGGGCCCTAACCGTTACGCTGTCACGATCGTTCCGCCTAACGGGCAAGGAATCAAGCTTGCTGATGGCACACGCGCTAATGCCCAAAACGACAAGAAGTGGATCGAAACCACCACGCTTGAGGGTTGGCACGATTGGGACTACTGGGTGCAGGAAGGCGGCACCGGCTTCGACACAGAGTTGGTTGTCGGCGGCGAGCGCGTTCCGATGGTCACTTTCGGTTTCGTCCAGGAAACTGGTCTACTCCCGGTGCCTGGTGCCGGGTCCGTCGTCGGCTCCGTAGATGGCATCATCTCGATTGGCAAAACCTATACCCCGACGATTGGTGCTGGTAATTACGGTTTGGGCTTCGGCGCGGGCCTCGGTGGCACCAAGCTTGCCGGCACCGTTAAAGATGGCTGGGTGTCGCTTTCGTGTATCGCTGGCTGTTCGCCTCAGGCACAAGACACGGCTGTCTACGTCGGAAAAGCCGATTCAAATGGTCACTTCCATGTTGACAACGTGCCAGTCGGTACTTACGTGCTTACGCTTTGGGATGAGACGCAGGACTATATCCTGAGCTCAAACCAGATCGACGTGAAGGTCAACCCAAACAACCCGACAGTCGGCATGGAAACCATGCTCGGCAACCTGCCGCTCGCCGGCTGGTTTGCCAGTGTCACTGGTCATGTGTTCGTGGATAAGAACGGCAATGGTCGACAAGACCCCGGTGAACCTGGAGTGCCCGATTTCAAGGTTGTTGTCAAGAGCCGTGGAAACTCCCTATACGACCAAGGTGCCGCAAGCTCTAAGACCAACGATGCTGGTCTGTACGACCTTCATGAGATGTATCCACTCGGCCAGTTCCTGGTTGTCGAGGCCTATAACCAACGGTTCAAGACCACCGGCATAACTTTTCAAGCCGACAACCAACCTACGGAGACGACACTCCATACCAGCCAAGTCGATATTAATGCGTTACCAATTATCGGTCTGGCGGGTCGGCTGGACTGGGGCGTACAGCCCTACTCTGCCGGCGACAACGGCGGAATCGTGGGAACGGTCACCTACGACACGACCCGAAACGAAACCAATACACGTCAATCGGTCGCCGAGGATTATCAACCGAGCGTTCCCGGCCTCGAGGTGCAACTGTGGAACTCGTCGAAAGACCTGTCCGGAAACTACATCAAAGAGGCTTCCGGGGCGTTTGCCCAGTTCGGCTTCACGACAGCGGGTAGCGCCTGTCAGCGCCCTTCGGGTCTTTACGGAAAGCAGTGGGACGGCACTCAATCTTGTCGGCCTATCAACAGCTACACCACTGAGACATGGAAACGCCCAGTTGGATGTGTACCGCGCGACGCCAATGGTGTGCCCCTCGGCCGCGACAAGCAAGGCTCGTTGGTTTATCCAGAAACTAACAATCCCACCGCCGACTGCATTGAGTCTCCCGATCACAGCATCCAATTTGGAGGAAACGGGACGGTCGACGGTAACTTCGGATTTGCTGGATATTACGCCAACCAACTCGACTTTGTGAACCGTGAGGTCGACCTCGCCAATGGGATCGACAACACGATTAAGCTTTCACTCAACGACTATCTCGTAGAAGTTGTAAATCCGGTCGACACAGTGGCAAAGGTGAACGGCCGCACTCAAACTAAATATAAGTTCACGTCGGAGTCGGACATCAATGTTTTCAGCGGCGATATTTACGCACCCCAATTTGGATTTGCTTTCGATGGTTCAGCGGCTAAACCGCCTGCCGCGCCTGTAGTCACCACCAACGTTCCATTGGAGAACCCCAGCACGTTGTCACCAAGTCCCGATGCCCGGTGTGTCGGGGCTGAGTATGTAGTCGACGATTCTAAGAACATCGATTTTCTTGCCGCCGAAGGCGGGTCGATTTATAACGGCAAGGTTCGCAATATTTGCGACACCAAGCTTGTGCGAGTAATGGACGGCCGTTCAGTGGCCCCTACGTTCAACGTATTCACGGACGTGCCGATTCCCACGCACTTCTACGGCATCGTGCTCGACGACCTCAGCATCTCGAGTGACAAGCGCAGCACGATGTATGGCGAAACGGGCGGCATTTCCAATATGCCAATCGGCATGTACGACGAAGCTGGTCAGCTCAAGCACACCGTGTTGTCTGACTACAACGGATTGTATGAGATGATCCTGCCGTCGACCGATACCTACAACTGCCCGCTACCCGCTGGCCCTTGCCCCAATGCATACCGGCTGGTAGCCAACGACCCAGGCCAGCTCGGGCACGCCAACAAGGAATACAACCCGGCTATCCGTACCATTGCCACCGAATTCCAGGCATGGCCCGGCGTGTTGCACCCTGTTGACCAGGCTCCGACACCGATCACGCAGACCATCTTCCAACCCGGCTCTCGACAACTTGTGCTTGCCCAGTGCCGCCTCGAAGACACCACGCCTCAGATCTACAACGTGAGCCAACCCTATGTTGGTACGAGCCTCTTTGTTGGTACCGGCAGCACGGGTCGCACGATCACTGTCAAGGGAATCGGCTTCGGCACCAATGGTTTAGGTTCGCACGCAGTCATAATTGGTGGTGTTGCCATGCCGATTATGTCGTGGACTGACACCGAGATCGTGTTCACCGTTCCAACCGCCGCCGCTATCGGTCCGCAGCAACTCGACATCGTCAACAACGGTGGCTTCAAAACTGTCAACGGTCTTACGTTCCTCGTGCTCGGCGCTGGGTACAGCCCCAAGCTGTATGAAGTAGGCCCGGGCCATATTGG
>JAYWAI010000310.1:0-1668 GCA_043782545.1 Acidimicrobiia bacterium | reverse complement strand
CCTGGATGTAGCGCTGTTTGATGATGACGACCGTGGGGCCATCGGGGGCCACCGAAGCAGGCACGGGAAGCCCGGAAGAGGCAAAAGCTTTCGTCGGTGTTGCCTTGGCAGAAGCGGCCATAAACGCCACGAATACAAAGGTGAGCGTCGCACTGCCACCAGCCGAGATGATGCGCGCCACCGCGGCAGGATGCCGACGCTTACGCACCCGCACAGGGGTAAACCCGGCAGGAAAGTTGGTCTGGTTAGTCATCGGACTCAGGAACCGAAGTCGAGGGGCCACACTTGGTCGGCGCTCCCTTGGACGCGCGTGAGCACGGAGCAGGGGTGGCTGGGGGTTGCGTCGGTGCCGCAGTCGGCGTTGCCGTTGGGGCAGCGGTCGGCGATGCAGTCGTCTCAGCTACGGGGGTCACAACCACCGCGGCGGCACGAGTGTGCTGTGTGCCCAACACCACGGGCGGAACGGGCGGGGCAGTCGTCGTAGTAGTAGTCACGGTCACGACCGTATCGACGACCTTGACGGCGACGGTTGGTGCCTTGGTGGATTGGGCGGTTGTGGCGGCGGCCGGCGAGGCCAATACCGCTACGGAGTTATCAGCCAAATGGCCAACTTTTTCTGTAGAGCTCAAGCGCAACAAACCAACGTTGGCGCCGACGGCCAACCCTGCAGAGGCGACCGTAGCTACAGCGGCGCCGGCAAAGGCGACGATTTTGCGGCGCTTTAGTTGTGCAGCACGCGGGCTCGGGTTCACGAATTTGCTCCTTGAATTGCATCGGCCGAGAGTGGCTCAGCGATCGACATCCATACGTTAGAGAACAATCGGTGCCTATTTTCCCTTCGTGGAGTAAAGAAACGGCCAAAGATGTCAAGAAAGTTGCCAAGAATGCGCGATGTAGGGGTCAAAAACAAGCAAGCATGGGGTCATGAATGTTTTGCTGATCGAAGATGACGACGCAATCGCCGATGCGCTCGTCAAAGGACTCCAGCGCGATGGGTTCACCGTCGAACGGGCCAGCAACGGTTTGTCGGGTCTTGCCGCCCCTCGCCCGGATGTCGTTTTGCTCGATCTCGGTCTGCCCGATATCGACGGCTATGAGGTATGCCGACGCATGCGCATGACCAGCGATGTGCCGATCATTATTTTGTCGGCCCGAGGCGAAGAAGTGAATCGCGTCGTAGGCCTCGAGCTCGGCGCGGATGACTACCTCGTTAAGCCATTTGGCCTGCGCGAACTTATTGCTCGCATCCGGGCGGTGCAACGGCGCACGAGCGCACCGATCACGGCAACGCCGGTCAACCCTGCCAAGGCCACATTGGAGTCTGGTCAACTCTCGATCGACATGCGCACCCGCAAGGTCACCATGCGCGACGAAGAGATCTTCTTGACCCCGAAAGAATTCGACTTACTCGCGCTGTTGGCGCAAGACCCAGGAGCGGTATCGAGTCGGCAGCAGATTTTGGAATCCGTGTGGGATGCCCATTGGTATGGGCCGAGCAAGACCCTCGATGTACACATTGCGTCCATTCGCAAAAAGCTCGACGATCCAGGAATTATCGAGACCGTGCGAGGCATCGGCTTCCGACTTCGGCCGCCGGAATAGTCTCGTCCACGATCGGATATTGAGAAGGGGCGGCTGGGCGGCCGGACCATGACACGTCGCATTTTG
>JAYWAI010000309.1:0-1670 GCA_043782545.1 Acidimicrobiia bacterium | reverse complement strand
TGGTGGCCGAAACTCACAAGACCTACCGCCGTGACCTGGTGCCATTGCGCCAATCGGTCGCCGTTTTTTCACCCCGATAATTTCCCGCCAAGCACAATTGCCAAGGAGGACAATATGGCCTTCGAACCACAAAAGTGGACTCAGAAAACGCAGGAAGCTTTTCAAGCTGCGGTCGATCTGACGCATGCCAACAGCAACCCCGAATACACGCCGCAACACTTTCTGCTGGCGTTGTTGCGAGCCTCAGAGGGTGTGACTCAACCGATTCTGGAACGCGTCGGCGTCAACGTGGCCCAGCTCACCAAGACCACCGAAACTGCCGTGAACAAGTTACCTAAGGCGGTGGGCAGCGATGCTCGCTTGTCTCGCGAACTGCGCGATCTAATCGACGCGGCTGATGCCGCGCGCGTCGAATTACACGACGACTATCTCTCAACCGAACATGTGCTGTTGGCGCTCGGGCCACAACTCGGGATCGAGCGCGAAAAGCTTTTGGGCGCGCTGCGCGAGGTGCGTGGGAGTCAACGCGTGACCGACCAAAATCCCGAAGGTAAGTACCAGGCGTTGGAGCTGTACGGGCGTGATCTCACCGAAGTGGCCCGCCAAGGGAAACTGGACCCAGTCATTGGCCGCGATGAAGAGATCCGTCGCGTCATTCAAGTGCTCAGCCGGCGTACGAAAAACAATCCCGTGTTGATCGGCGAACCCGGCGTCGGCAAGACGGCCATCGTCGAAGGTTTGGCCCGCCGAATCGTGGAAGGCGATGTGCCAGAAGGCTTGAAGAATAAGCGTTTGATAGCGCTCGATTTCTCATCGATGGTTGCCGGAGCGAAATTTCGCGGCGAGTTCGAAGAGCGACTCAAGGCTGTATTGAAAGAGATCACGTCGTCCAATGGCGAGATCATCACGTTCATCGATGAGCTCCACACCATGGTGGGCGCGGGCGGCGGGGCCGACGGCGCCATGGATGCCGGCAACATGCTCAAGCCGTTGTTGGCCCGTGGCGAGTTGCGAATGGTGGGTGCCACGACGCTGGACGAGTATCGCAAGCACATCGAAAAAGACGCTGCACTCGAGCGTCGATTCCAACAGGTGTACGTCGGCCAGCCCACCGTCGAGGCCACAATCGCCATCTTGCGCGGCCTCAAAGAACGCTACGAAGTGCATCATGGTGTGCGCATTCAAGACGCCGCTTTGGTGGCCGCGGCGGTGCTCAGCGATCGTTACATCACCGCCCGCTTTTTGCCCGACAAAGCCATCGATCTAGTGGATGAAGCAGCCAGCAAATTGCGGATCGAAATCGATTCGATGCCCACCGAAATCGACGTGGTCGAGCGTCGCATGCGGCAACTCGAAATCGAAAAATTGGCGCTGGCCAAAGAGACCGACGGTGTGTCACGCGAACGTCTGGATGTGCTGGATGAAGAGCTCGCCAATCTTCGCGAGAAGTCTGATGGCATGAAGGCCCACTGGCGCAGCGAGAAGGAAGCAATCGCCGTCATTCGCAGTTTCAAAGAGACTCTCGACACCATCAAAACACAACTCGAACGCGAAACCGACCTTGAGAAAGCGGCGGAGCTTCGCTACGGCCGCATGCCAGAAATCGAACGTGAAGTCGCGGCAGCAACAGCGAAATTGGCCGAACTGCAAAGTGTCGACAAGATGCTGAA
>JAYWAI010000308.1:0-1670 GCA_043782545.1 Acidimicrobiia bacterium | reverse complement strand
AGGCTCGCTCTCGGCCTTATCGACAGCGGTGTACGCCGCGCAATTCACGACAACGTCAGGTCGCAGTTCGATGACCGCGGCCCGAGCTGCCGGTGGATCCGAGAGGTCCACGACATTTCGGCCGGCGGCGATCACGTCGCCATCACCAAACGCGGCGACGCAATCTTGCCCAAGCTGCCCGCGGGCGCCAGTGACGAGAACCCTCACGCCGAGCCTCTTTCGCTATGCACCACGAGAATTACGAGCCCAGCGCGGCACGGGCCTTGAGGGGCTCCCACCACGCCCGATTGTCGCGATACCACGCCACGGTTTCAGCAAGTCCATCCACCAACGTCCGCTCAGTTTTCCAGCCCAACGCCGACACTTTGTCATGCGTAATTGAATAGCGACGGTCGTGGCCAAGACGGTCAGCGACGGGACGGATGAAGCTTTCATCACGGCCCGTCAACTCCAAAAGCCGATAGGTGAGCTCTTTATTGGTGATCTCGTTGCCAGCACCAATGTTGTAGATCTCGCCCACGTTGCCCGTGCGCAACACCAAATCGGCAGCGGTGTTGTGGTCATATACGTGAATCCAATCGCGGATATTTCCGCCATCGCCGTACAGCGGCACTTGCTCGCCATTCAACAGATTGGTGGTGAACAAGGGAACAACTTTTTCCGGAAATTGATACGGCCCGAAGTTGTTGCTGCAACGCGTCACGACGACGGGAAGGCCATGGGTCGTGAAGTAGCTCAGTGCGATCAGATCGCTGCCGGCTTTGGCCGCCGAGTAGGGCGAACGCGGCCCTAACGCGTCGGTTTCACAAAATGAACCTTCTTCTATTGAGCCATAGACTTCGTCAGTGGAAATGTGCACAAACTTTTCGACACCCACCTGCCGAGCCACGTCGCACAAGACATTGGTGCCAAAACAGTTGGTTCTCACAAACGAATAGCCATCCAAAATCGATCGATCCACGTGTGTCTCAGCCGCGAAGTGCACGACGGCGTCGTGCCCAGCCATGGCGGTCAGCACATCGTCCTGATCGCAAATGTCGCCCTTGACGAAATGACAGCGGCGATCATCGATAACGTCGCGAATGTTTTCGAGGTTGCCCGCATAGGTGAGCGCGTCGTAGACCGTGATCTCGTCGTCAGTAGTAGCCAGCACATGACGCACATAGTTGGCGCCGATAAACCCGGCACCGCCAGTGACAAACAGTTTCATTTTCAACAATCCTTGATGATGTGATCAGAGCCGCATTGGCCAGTAGGGGCGGCGGCCCTCAGGAAGATCGGCTCGCAACGGATTGGTCTGATCGCGCCCCGAAAGAATCGGCGCAGTGACTCCCCAATCACCCGCAATGACCGGGTCGTCCCAGGCCACGCCGAGCTCATCGGCTGGGTTGTAGTAGCCGTCGACGAGGTAGGTGATAACCATGTCAGTAAGTGCGGCGAAACCATGAGCGACGCCAGGCGGGATATACACCCCGGTGTGGTTCTCGCCAGACAGATCGAGGCACAGCGTGGCGCCATCGGTCGGACCGCCGGCGCGCAGATCGTGCAGCACCACGCGAGCGTCGCCGAACGGCACGGACCAGTAGTCCGCCTGGTGGAGGTGGTAGTGGAGGCCGACGACGGAACCCCGGCGGCGGTTGCCGCGGTTGGCCTGGACCATCTCCCTGCCA
>JAYWAI010000307.1:0-4482 GCA_043782545.1 Acidimicrobiia bacterium | reverse complement strand
TCAAATCACCCAGCAGGCCACCCGGGCCGGTCAACTTCACCCCCTCGGCCTTGGCTCGATCGACGAGCTGCTGCGCGAGCTCCTGATCCACAATAACTTGATCGGACACTGGTCCCACTCTCCGGCGAGCCATCGCTCACCTTCTCAGACCAGATCCCAGTTACACCATCTTTCCGACAGTCCCCAGCTGAGGCCCGACAGGATTGCTTGTACAGTCGTTCCGTATTCAGCTGTGAGCGGCCGCTGGCGATCTAGGATCGCCAGATGAACACAAGCGCCTCGCCGGCCGGTATCGAGCACACTCGCCGAGAGCTTGCCGCCGCATTTCGATGGGCAGCTCGACTGAATTTCAACGAGGCAACGTCCAATCATTTCAGTGCGGCAGTATCACCCGACGGCAGCGAGTTTTTGCTCAATCCCCGCGGTCGACACTTCTCTCGCGTCACAGCCAGCGAACTGTTACACCTCAACGCCAGCGACGTCGAAACCGTTGGCCGCAACCCCGACGCCGACCCCAGCGCTTGGTACCTACACGCTCACATCCATCGCCACGTACCCCGCGCCCGGGCCGTGCTCCACACCCACATGCCCTACACGACCACGCTGTGCTGCCTGGCCGATTTCGAGTTCCTCATGCTCGACCAAAACGCGTGCAGGTTTCACAATCGCATTGCGTACGACCGCCACTACGCCGGCATGGCGCTGGATGACACAGAGGGCACACGGGTAGCGGGCCTGTTGGGTGATCACAACTCTGTGTTGTTTCTGGCCAACCATGGTGTGATCGTGATCGGCGAAACCGTGGGTGAAGCCTTCGACGAGCTGTACTACTTAGAGCGGGCTAGCGAACTTCAAGTGCTGGCTCTGTCGACGGGTCGGCCCCTCGCTCTGGTCGACGACGACACCGCGGCGTTGGCCTGTAAACAGTGGCTCGAATACCCCGATGTGGCTCGCTTGCATTTCGAAGAACTCATGCGCATTCTCGACGATGAAGACCCGCAGTATGCCTACTAACACCGTCGAGCTCGGTGCCACATCGCTCACGATCACCTGGTCTAGATCAAAGACGAGCAAATTTCACTACCTATGGCTGCGCGACAACGCCCCCGAGCTTCGGCATCCGACCACGCAACATCGGTTAGTTGAAACTTCAACTATTCCAAAGGACGTGCGTCCGGCGTCGGCATGTCTCAATGACGTAGGTGATCTCGAAGTCACCTGGGCGACCGACCGCGCCATCAGCGTGTTTTCAGCCCAGTGGCTGCATGCACACGACTATTCAAACGGTGCACGAAACCAGCGGCCTCAAAGCGTCACCTGGACCGCCGATATGGCCAGCGAAATTCCCCGCGCCACACACGACGACATCGTGAGCGACCCCGCCAAACGCGTCGAGTTTCTGGACGGATTTTTCGCCTACGGGCTTGCGTTTCTCGAACACGTGTCGAGTGTGCCCGGCACCGTGGCGCTTGTGGCGCAGGATCTCGGCGAAATGCGCATCACGAGTTGGGGTGCGGTATTTGATGTCGTGTCGGTGGCCGATGCCAACTCTGTGGCCTACACCAATTTGCCGCTCGTCGTGCACACCGATGAGGGGTACCGCAACCCCGTGCCGACCGTGCAACTCCAACACTTTCTGGTCAACGACGCTCAAGGCGGCGAGGCAACGTTGACCGACGGTTTTCGCGTCGCGAACGACTTACGCGATATCGACCCAGAAGCATTCAGTCTGCTGGCTTCAACCGACTTACGGTTCCATATTGCCGACGCCACCACCGATCACACTGGCGTGGGTTCGATCATTGAGACCAACGGGTTGGGCGATGTGATCGCTATTCGTTACTCGAATCATTCGGCCACGCCGTTCCTGCTTGACTTCGACGAATTGACTCGGTTCTACAACGCATATCAACTCTTTGGCGCGATGCGTGAAGACCCGAAATATCGCCTCCAAATTCGCATGCCGGCAGGGTCGATGTACATCGTGGACAACCGGCGTGTCATGCACGGCCGCACTGGTTTCACCAGCGGCGGTAACCGTCATCTGCAAAGTTGCTACATCGAACGCGATGAATTGGCGTCACGCCTCGCCGTTCTCAAACGCCCATTTTTGTAGTCGGCCGACGAGGCGCGATCGGGACCCCATCGCCGTCGTGACTCAGCGTGGCGTGAGCCCCAGTAGCTCGGCGGCCCGAGCCACCACGTCGAGGTGATCTTGCACGGTTGCCAACCCGCAATACATGGTGTCGATACCAACATGGGTTGCACCCGATGCCTTCCACATGCCGACCTGCTCCACGAATTTTCCCGGGTCTGACGGAATCCAGCGGACTTGGCCCTCCATGCCAATTGCTGCGGCATCGCGCCCAGAAATGGCCGCCGACTCGGCAATCACGTCGAGGGCTCGTTGCAATTTTTCGCCAGGGCGCACTTGCGGAAACCATCCGTCTGCGCTGCGACCAATGCGTTCGAACGTGGCATCAGCGTTGCCTCCCATCCAGATTGGAATCGGTCGCTGAATAGGTAGCGGTGCCAACCCGGCCCCCGTGATGGTGTCGAAACGCCCATGATGCGTGACCCACTTCTCGGTCCACAACCGGCGCAACAACTCCACTTGCTCGTCGACCCGCCGACCTCGTTGATCGAACGGCTGCCCGAGGGCCTCGTACTCAACGGCGTTCCACCCAACACCAACACCCAGCCGGAAACGACCGCCCGTCATCAAATCAACCTCGGCGGCTTGCTTGGCCACCAACACAGTTTGGCGTTGCGGCAGGATGATGACGCCCGTTACGAACTCGATAGCCGACGTGACGCCAGCCAAGAAACCAAACATCACAAACGGTTCATGAAATGTGGTGGACGAGTTGTATGGGCCGTTCCAGTTTTCGTGCACCGTTGGGTCGGCGCCCACCACATGGTCGTAGGCCAAAATGTGCGAGTAACCCAGCGCCTCAACTTGCTGCCCATAGGCCCGTACGGCACCTACATCGCCACCGAGCTCTGTTTGCGGAAACACCGCCCCGATCTTCACGACGCAACTCCGACTCGCACGCGCATCTTTTTGATTCCCATCAGCTCACACTACGCACCCCCAAACAAACCCCGGGCCGTTGGCCCCGAGATTTTCGACGATAGGGTGCCGCCATGAGTGTGCATCTGGATCAACGTGAACGTGCCGAATTGTGCGATTTGATGACCCAGCTCGGCCCCGATGCGCCGACGCTTTGCGAGGGTTGGACGACGGCCGACCTTGCTGCGCATCTCGTCGTGCGCGAGCACGACCCGCGCTCCGGTCCCGGCATCGTGATCCCTCGGTTCGCGGCGTACACCGAGCGGCTACAAAACGGCGTGAAGGCCAAAGGTTTCGAGCGGAACGTCGCCA
Source organism: Acidimicrobiia bacterium (assembly GCA_043782545.1). Taxonomy (GTDB): domain Bacteria; phylum Actinomycetota; class Acidimicrobiia; order Acidimicrobiales; family JBBRKR01; genus JBBRKR01. Next base: position 1,097 of record JAYWAI010000307.1, on the reverse strand, counting down.
AAATGCGGGGCGGACCGCCGCCAATTCCATGGAAAATTCCGGGTCTGCGAGATCTCTTAAATCTCAACGAATGGTTTGTGCATCACGAAGATGTGCGCCGCGCAAACGGCATGCCCCCGCGGATCGATCGTCCAGACCTCGACGAGGCTCTGTGGTCGCTGGTGAAAAATATGGTGAAACTGACCAGTCGCCGGCTCGGTGAATTCGGCCTGGTATTGGTGCGCAGCAATGGCACGCGCCATGTCGCTCGCGAACGCGCCCAATTCACCGAACTCACGGGTACGCCACAAGACATTGCGCTCTACCTCGTCGGGCGGCGCGGCGCAGCAACCGTCACGATCACCGGCGATCCGGCCGCCATTGCTGCACTCGAAACCGCCAAGCTCGGCATCTAACCACCTCGGCATGGTTCTGGACCCTCGGCATGGCTCTGGATCGGTGTGACCTCAGCATCGGCGACAAGTGATTCCATGCAGGTTTTAGCAGCCGATCACGCGCGATATCGCAGCGCACACTTCGGGCCAACGGCGATCTGACACTCGACCGATCGGTTCGAGAAGCACGCGTCGCCAACTGAGTTGGCCGCATGGCATCGAACCGCCTTCATGACTCGGGTGCATTTTCGGTCGACGACTTCGAACTGCTCAGTTCATTGTCGTTAACGGCATGGCAATCAGCGGTCGATGCTGATTGGTCTGTTCTGGCCGGAACGCTCGATTGGACCTGCCTCGCCACGGCCGAGCATCTCGTCGATTGAGTTTTTTCCTACGCCTTCTTCTTGGCATCGCGCAAGCAAGACGGCTACCCACGTTTCGATGAACTCCGGGCGCTAGCCGACGCCCGGCCGAGCGACGTGGTCGACGGCCTGCGGGCCGCCACCAACTTGTTGAGCGCGGTAATTCGCGTTGCCGCACCGACCGACACGGCCGTGATTCGCCTGTATCCGACTACGACGCGTGGATGACGATCATTAAACGCTCAGGCCGCTAACCACGACCGGCCCGGCCCGTCGTTCGCCTAGGGGTTACGGCCGAGGAACGCAACGAGTTTTGTGGTGGACGTGGCGCCGTCAGGTACGGGGACGGCGGGAGAGAATC
>JAYWAI010000306.1:0-1672 GCA_043782545.1 Acidimicrobiia bacterium | reverse complement strand
TCGCACCCGCCAAAGTCCGTTTCGGCCGTCGAGTTTCTCGGAGCACAATTCGATGCTGGACTCGGTTGGATTAACTTCCCGATCGGCCTTGGTGGCCTTGACCTGAGCCCGAAGTATCAGCGTGAAATCAACGAGCGTCTCGGCAAAGCTGGTGCGCCATTTTCGCAATATCGCAACCCCATCGGCCACGGTATGGGTGCACCCACCATCGTGACCTGGGGTTCAGAAGATCAAAAGCAGCGTTACCTCCGGCCACTTTTCACCGGAGAAGAGATTTGGTGCCAACTGTTCTCGGAGCCTGGCGCCGGTTCCGACGTGGCTGGCCTGTCTACCAAGGCAGTGCGTGACGGCGATGAGTGGATCGTAAATGGCCAAAAGGTTTGGACCACTCTGGCCCACCTGAGCCGGTGGGGCATGCTCGTGGCTCGTACTGATCCCGACCAGCCCAAGCACGCCGGTCTGAGCTACTTCGTGATTGACATGAAAGCCCCCGGCGTCGACGTACGCCCGCTGTACCAGATCACGGGCGAGGCGGAATTCAACGAGGTCTACATGACCGACGTGCGAATCCCCGACACTGAGCGCATGGGCAACGTGGGAGACGGCTGGCGCGTGTCGCTTACGACGCTGATGAACGAGCGCGTGTCAATCGGTGGCGGCACTTCACCTCGGGGCTCGGGCCCTATTGCCGAGGCGGTCAAAATCTGGAACGGCATGCCGGCCGAGTCAAAAACTGCTCCGTATCGCGACAAACTCACGAAGTTGTGGATTCGTGCCGAGATTGGTCGCCTCACCAACGTGCGGGCCTCGCAAAATCGCACGAAGGGCGTCCCGGGGCCAGAAGGCTCAACCGGCAAATTGGCCTACGCAGAAGTCAACAAAGACATCTACGAATTCTGTGTAGACCTTCTGGGCCCGCAGGGCATGTTGTACCACGGTTACAGCCGCGTTCGCCCGGAGATTGCCATGGGCTCGAGCTCACCGCAGCAATCATTTCTTCGTGCTCGGGCCAACTCGATCGAGGGCGGCACCAGCGAAGTTATGAAGAACATTCTGGGCGAGCGAGTACTCGGTCTGCCGGGCGATGTCCGTGTTGACAAAGACCGCCCCTGGATCGAAGTCCCCCGCAACTAGCGTCGACGGACCACGAAGCCGCAGCCAGCAGTCAGCCGGCTGTGGCTTGAAGGCCGTTCAGAAAAGACAGTACGTTGGCTCCGAGGTGTTGCAGGTTGTAGCCGCCTTCTTGTAGCACCACGGTCGGCAGATTGAGTTGCGAAATCGCCGAACCAACGCGGCCAAAACCCTGAGTCGACACCTTGAGGTCACCGATTGGATCACCATCAAAAGCGTCAACTCCCAGCGATACCACCAGTGTTGTCGGGCCGAATTTCGCGATGGCGTCGAGCGCCTGAGCTAGGCCGTGGCCGCCCAGAAACGCGTCGTCGTTGGCTTGGGGTGCTTGGGGCAAATTTAATGTGGAGCCCCGTCCGATGCCAGCCCCCACCTCGTCGGCCCAGCCACTGAAATACGGGTATGCCCGATCTGGGTCCGCGTGGAGCGATACAAACAACACGTCATCTCGCTGGTAAAAAATTTGCTGGGTCCCGTTGCCGTGGTGATAGTCGACGTCGAGCACGCAGGCCTTAGCACCCGTCCGACGCACAATGTCATG
>JAYWAI010000305.1:0-4493 GCA_043782545.1 Acidimicrobiia bacterium | reverse complement strand
CGTTGACCCGTCACTTGAGGGCCCAGGTGCCGCAGAAGCCCAAGCACAGGGGTTCGAACGGGCGCTGGTGAGTTGGGCCACTTGGTGCAAACAGACCGCCAAATGCACCTTTCACCACGACGGCAATCCACTCACCTCGTTTGACAATCTGATGAGCTCCGTAAAGGCCACGCCGTTGGCTGTGGGCGATCGCAGAGTGACTTGGGGCACCGCCATCAACGGCTCAGCCAGCGCCTTGTATTCAACATCGCAATGGATCGATTTGGCTACCGCGTTAACCGCCGCTGAGAAGGGCAATGGCACAGGGCTCCTCGCACTATCAGACCAGCTGGCCGAACGCCGACCCGACGGAACGTATACCAACGCCATCGAAGCACTCAACGCTATTGATTGCCTTGACACTCCGGGGCCCACTGACGTCGCATCGTTCGAAAAGATGGAAAAGGAATTCCGGGCGAAGTATCCGCACATTGGCTATGCGCTGGCCTGGGGGACCTACATCTGTGCCGTGTGGCCCGTGCCTCCCACCGGCGTGCCCGACGTGCTGACCGCGGCGGGAGCGCCTCCCATCGTGGTCGTGGCCACCACCAACGACCCAGCCACGCCTTACGAATCGGGCGTTGCTCTCGCCAAGGGATTGAAATCGGGCGTTCTGCTCACCTACGAAGGTGACGGGCACACTGCGTATCACGGTGGTCAAAATACGTGCATAGATGACCAGGTCGATGCGTACCTTCTGAATCTCACGGTACCTACCACTCTCACCTGTAAGTAGCCCAAAAACACGAGCACCGCCCGACGGATCAGGCGGCGCTCACGGTGCTGCGGAGGGGGTGGGATTTGAACCCACGGTGGCTTTACAACCACAACGGTGTTCGAGACCGTCCCATTCGGCCACTCTGGCACCCCTCCAGTGAATTGCTAGGTGCTGCGTGGTATTGCTGCCGAGCGGCTCGTGAATGTTAGCGAATCGGTTCCGCCCAAACGCCAACGAATTGACGCCGCCTTATGATTCGCGACTTAATTTCAGCATTCCTTCCAGCGCGGTCGCGTGCGGCACATGCACGTGCGACCCGTCGCTGGTTTCGACTTCGATGGTGACAGACCACACGGCCACGACCTTGCCGCGCACGTCGCCGAGCGTCAAAATGTCGCCCACGTTGACGACCCGTCGGAAGTAGCGCCCAGCCGCTATCTGGCGAGCGACGTCGCGACCGCCGAAGCCAATCAGTAGCGCCGCCCCCAGCGCCACTGCGCCCAACATTGCGGCGATGACCAGGTTGACAATCGTGGTGTTGACGCCGAGTTGACCAACGGCCAATACCGCGGCGGCCCCTAAAATTATCGAGCGAACCAGGCGGCCAATTTGCGGCTTGTTTTCGCCTGACGCTTTGAACACGGCTTTGCCAACGGCGAGCGCCACGATGCTGCCAGCCACGTTGCCGGCAATCACCAGGAGCCCGGCCACCAACACTTTCGGGAAATACTTCACGAGGTCGGTCGGAATAGTGTCCAGACTGCCGGGGCTTGCGGCGCCAAGGCCGACGACGAGACCGAAGGACACGCATAGCCAAAAGACGAACGACCCAATGACCGGGGCGATCTCCTTGAGGGCTTCTGGCGACGACTCGCGTGCTAGCAACTTTCGAACGATCGGGCCGAGTATCGACCCGATGATCAGCCCGGCGGCCAACACGATTGCGGCCACCACCCATTTGTTGTCCACTTAGTTTTCTCCTGCCCGGGGGCTTTCATTGTTCTTGCCAAACACCACTTGAGCGGTGCGCCACGCCAACCCGAAAAGATCGGCGGTGATTTGCATTGTTTCTTTGCCGACGGGGTCGCCAGCCAAGCGAGCTTGCACCCGCGCCGCCAGATCGTCTGGCGCATCGAAGGCACCACGAAGCCCGTCAAGCATCGGTGACGACAGTTCGGTGAGGGTCTCGACGCGATCGGCGTCTTCTGGATGTTCTTCGAAATGCTTCTCGAGGCGCTTGGGGTCGCCGTCGAGCAGGCGCATGAGTTTTTCGTCGGTCATACGGCTCATACGTTCCACCCCCCGAGTGCGCTCGCCAGCGTTTTCCGCGCCCGAAACAGACGCGTCTTGACAGTTGGCAACGGTAGTCGCATGGCCTCAGAGATGTCTTCGTACGACATCCCTTCAAGTTCTCGGAGCACAATCATGGTGCGACTTGTTTCATCGAGACGGTCGAGCACCACCCACAGCTCATCCAGCATTGCCTTGCCGGCCACTTCGCGTTCGAGTGAAATTTCGCCATCTCGTTCCGGCATCATCATGGGATCGCGCGGGTCGTCGCGCCGTTTGCGCAGCATAGAAATCGCCGTGTTGTGGGCAATACGCAATACCCACCCTCGCAACGGTGATTCGCCTCGAAAGCCCGGCAGCCCTTGCCATGCTTTGATGAGTGTCTCCTGCACAACGTCTTCCGCAAGACAGCGGTCGCGCACGATCGAAACGGCGACGCGGTAGATGGCAGTCGAAAACTCGTCGACGAGGAATTCGAGCGTAACTCCGGAAGGCGGCGCGTCGAGCGAGACCATCGTCGGGGAATCCGGCGCCTTTACCACGGTTTCGTGACGGTCACTCATGCTTGAAAGTCGCGGAATTCAACGCAGGCCAGCAAAAAATGTTTTCAGCACCGCCGCGCATTCCTCGTCGCGTACACCCCACGTGACCGGACATTGATAGTTCAATCGAGGGTCCGCCGGCGCGTGATACAGCGTGCCTGACGCACCAGCCTTTGGGTCGGCTGCGCCGTACACCAGCCGGGCGACACGGGCATTCAACAATGCTCCGGTACACATCAAACACGGTTCAAGCGTTACGTACAGCGTGGCGTTTTCGAGCCGCCAACCATGGCCGACTTTGGCTGCCGCTTCTCGCAGAGCGAGCACTTCGGCATGCGCCGTTGGGTCGCCGGTGAGTTCCCGCTCGTTGTGCCGGCTAGCGACCACTTCGCCGCCAACGATGACAATGGCGCCGACGGGCACATCACCGTGAGCGACAGCCAACGATGCCTCGGCGAGAGCGAGCCCCATTGCCCAATCATCAGTTGCCGAGTTCACCTGCCCATTCATCGCCCGGCACTCTACATTGCCAAATCCTGCGAAACGGCCCTGCACCGAAAGGGTTATAGGTAGATGACTTGGAGGTTCGGAATCCGGAGATAGTCGATACCGTAACCCGGAGACCAACCACAACCAGTCGAATCGTGGGATATCGTAAGCACATGCGTATGCACATGCAGCTCCCTGACGATCTAGTGGCCGAGCTCGACTCGCGAATCGGGCCACGCCAACGCAGTGCATTTATCGCCGAACTCATCCGACGATCGCTCGACGACCAACAACGTTGGGATGAGTTGGAGTCGGCCATCGGATCAATACCCGACGCCGGCCATGAGTGGGATGCTGACCCGGCGGAATGGATCCGCTCCCAGCGTCACGACGTCAAGCGAGCAGGCTGAATTGGCGCGCCTTCTGCTCGACTCGACCGTTCTCATCGACATTCTTCGAGGTCGACCCGCTGAGACGCGCGTCCGCGAAATGCGCCGAAACGGCGATGAGCCGTGGGCGTGCGCAATCTCGGTCGAAGAGATTTGGCGAGGTATTCGGCCTACCGAAGAACTTGCGGTCCGCCGACTTTTTCGAGGCCTACGAATCGCGCCGCTGGGCATTGCCGAAGGCGAGCTAGCCGGAACTTGGCGGCGAACGCTCGCTAGTCAAGGCATTACCGTGCACCAACCTGATTGCCTCATTGGAGCGGCTGCCGTGGGTGTCGGTGCCGCACTCGCCACCGGGAACCCAGGCGATTTCCCGATGATGGGCGACCTCGTTCAGCACTGGCCCGTTGGCCAATAGCACCCGACTGAACCGAGGTGCTAGGGCAAGTCGAGAAGGTCGGCGACGATGCCTTGCGGGCAATGAAACTGGCGCTAGCGGACATCGATGTGGCGGAGGGAGTGGGATTCGAACCCACGGAGGCTTGCGCCTCACACGCTTTCCAAGCGTGCCGGTTCGGCCGCTTTCGTATCCCTCCCGGAATGAAAGACACGGTAGCCGAAACGAGTTCTCGCGCCGAAGGCCGATAACCTTCCCGTTCGGAAACGCCCAACGCCCCGGTATGGCAGGTGACGGTCGGGTCCTGTGCAACGGAGAACCGCGAACCGGGTCAGGGTCGGAAGACAGCAGCCCTCAGCGGACCTCTCTGAGTGCCGCAGGTCGCCTGGCCGTCATCTGCGATACCGGGGCCGGGTAGGCTCGCGGGGTGTCGTATCAGTCGTTGTACCGCCGTTACCGCCCGCGCCGATTTGGGGAAATCAAGGCGCAGACTCACGTCGTCAACGCTCTTCGCAACGCCGTGGCTGAAGGTCGAGTCGGGCAAGCGTTCCTGTTTTCTGGCCCTCGCGGCACCGGGAAAACCACCACCGCCCGCGTATTGGCCAAGGCACTCAACTGCACGAATCTGCAAG
>JAYWAI010000304.1:0-1677 GCA_043782545.1 Acidimicrobiia bacterium | reverse complement strand
ACGCTCACCGGCGACGCAATGCCGCGGCGCGGGCCGGAGCTCAAGGACGCAGTGGTGTTGCGATGTATTTCTGTGAGCCGTGGTTTACACGCCGTGTTTTTCGCGTCGGCCGCATTGGTGCTTTTTGCCCTGGACCGCAGGCTACCCGGCCTTCAACGCCAAGCAGCCCGGATTCAAGACGCGCTGCACTTGGGCGGTGGAACCCAAGGGCAACTCGCTACTCGCGATTCACTCGCTCGCAACCTGAATCGCTTGCTGGGGTTGCACAAGTCCAGCCTTCACACTCTGATGTATACCTCGATTGGATACGCCGCAATTGAAGGAGTCGAAGCAGTCGGGTTATGGAGAGAGCAGCGATGGGCGGAATACCTCACTGCGGTCGCGCTCGTTGGCTTCCTGCCCTTCGAGTTGATTGAGCTGTCCAAGAAAATCAGCGTGATTCGCGTCGGTGCGTTGGTGATCAACTTGGCCATGTTGGCGTACTTGGTGTGGAACAAGCGGCTCTTCGGCGTCAACCGCGCCCAGACGGTCGAGTAACCGCTTTGCTCACATAACGCGAGATTTCGGTAAAGATTCTCTCAAGTCTCCTGGTGATCGGGACGACAATTTCTGCGCAGGCGTTCGCCTGAGTCAGTTCATTCGCTGCCACGAGTGTTCAGGCGCACCACCCACCATCAACCCGTCACAAGCGGAACCAAGAAGGGCTCACCAATGTCACAATCGTTATTGCATTCAGCGCGACTCATCGCGAAATCACGTACCTGCCGCAACGCGGACGGATTCAAGGCAACACCCGAAGACGAGGGCTTTACGCTCATCGAACTCATGGTCGTTGTGCTCATCATTGGCGTACTCATCGCCATTGCCGTACCGACGTTCCTTTCCGCCCAAAACGGCGCCAAGGCCAAGTCGGCCGAATCAAACGTGCGGGCCTCGTTGAGTGCCGTCAAGACCGTGTACGGCGACAAGCAGACCTACGCTGTCACCACCGCCATCCTGCAGGCTGCTGAGCCTTCTTTGGGTTGGGTCGGGACCGCCGCCGTACCTGCTGCCTCCACCAAGGCTTCGGAAATTTCCTGGTCGGCCACGGCCAACACCATGACGCTGGCTGTCAAGGCCTCGACTGGCGATTGCTATTACATCAAGGACGACGTTTCAGCCTCTGGTGGTACGACGTACGCAAAGGAAATCAATCCAACAACGTGCATCGCTACGAGCGGTACCGCAGTGTTCCGTACCGATACCGCCGCCGCTGGCTGGTAAATCTCCCGCTTCGTGCGTCAACTCCTCACGGAGCACTCAGGGGGACAATGGGGTGGTCGGGCTCACGCTCGGCCACCCCAATGTCATTGTTGTTGACGGCATTTGTAGTCCGTCGACTCGTTACCGCGAGATCGCCGACACAAAATCGACGGGCCGCTGAAACGCCGAGGAATTTTGTGTGCCATGAACGGTCGGATTCACGCAGCCGTTTGATTCGCCCACAACACGCAATCCGTAGAGATCGCCAGCGCCGTAGGATTGGCGCTTCTCAGATGGGTTGGAGGTTGCTTCCATCAAGTTGTTGGTGTTAAGCGGCACGTGGTTGAGGCCCACACCGTGGCCGAGTTCATGCAACAGCACCGGCCCCAGACCTTCGAAATTCCATTGGGCCACGGCACCTACGGTCGACATATT
>JAYWAI010000303.1:0-4509 GCA_043782545.1 Acidimicrobiia bacterium | reverse complement strand
CCGACCCAATGCACCTCATAGCGTTACTGAAAGACATTCGTAAGTCGATGCCTGGTTTTGGGGCGGGCTGACGGCACGTCTGAGCGGCGTGTGCGATTCTTAGGGGTGCTTCAGATCAGACTGGTGGGCGAATGAAGTTTTTACACGCGGCCGATTTGCATATCGATAGCCCTCTACGCGGCCTGGCGAATTACGACGGCGCGCCCGTCGATGAAATTCGTGGTGCCACCCGCCGAGCCGTTGAAAATCTTGTCGACGCGGCCATAGCCCATGCCGTGGATTTCGTAGTAGTCGCCGGCGACGTTTTCGATGGCGATTGGAAGGACTACAGCACCGGCGTTTTCTGGGTCAATCAACTCGGGCGATTGCACGACCACAACATCCCTCTCATCTTTGTGGCCGGCAACCACGACGCGGCGAGTGAGATCAGCAAGCGATTGTCGCTCCCGCCGAACGTGACGCTGCTCAGTAGTTCACAACCGCACACGCTTGTCATCGCCGATCTCGACGTGGCGGTGATTGGCCAGAGCTACGCCACGCGATCAGTCACCCACGACCTCGCCGCGCAGTACCCGATCGCCGACCCTGCGCTCTTCACGATTGGTTTGTTGCATACCAGCCTCGACGGCCGCCCGGGCCATACGTCGTACGCACCCACCACGCTCGACGGCCTGCGAAATAGGGGTTACGGTTATTGGGCACTGGGTCACGTGCACCAGCGTGAAGTCGTCGCGACAGATCCGTGGATCGTGTTTCCTGGCAACGTGCAAGGCCGTCACGCTCGCGAGACAGGTGCCAAAGGTGCATCGCTGGTCACCGTCATCGACAGTGTTGTGACAACCGTTGAACACTTGGAACTTGACGTGGTGCGATGGGTCGACTGCTCGGTAGACGTCAGCCAACTGCACAGTTTTGAAGCTGTTCTGGATCGTGTGTCGAGCGAAATCGACCATGCGGCACTGGCTTGCACTGGTCGATTGCTGGCGACACGCGTTGACCTCGTGGGCACAACTCCAGCGCACCATGAGCTCTGGAAGAACCTCGACCGACTCGATGTCGAAGTTCGTTCGTTGGGTGCCTCGCACCACGCGATATGGATCGAGAAAGTGAAACTCTCCACCCGGCAACCCGGCGATGTCAACAATGAACTTGTCGATGCCATCATCGCTCGAGCGGCAACATTCACGGCTGATAGTGAAAAGTTATTCTTTCTCGTTTCGATCTTCTCTGACCTCAAAAGCAAGCTGCCCGCCGAGCTTAAAACCGGCGAGGCACCAACGCCAGGGTCGGGCGATCACATCCGAAGTTCGCTCGCTGACGCTGTCGCTCTCGTGACGTCGCTGCTGAGCCAGGTTGATGCAGCATGAGAATTTCACGCTTGCATCTCGCCCGATTTGCCATGTTTACCGACATCCAGATCGACCTCATGACCCACGGTGTCAACGTGATCGTCGGCAACAATGAGGCCGGGAAGTCCAGCACCATGGCTGCTGTCCAAGACCTTCTGTACGGGATCCCGATGCAGAGCAGGCACAATTATGTTCACGCGCATAGCGACATGCGAATCGGCGCAATATTCCACGACAACGACAACAACCAACGCCAGATATACCGCATAAAGAAGAACGCCAACACTCTTCGCTCGGCCGACGATCAAGTGCTACCTGACAACGTACTCACCGATCTGCTTGGCGGGGTCGGGCCCGACATGTACCGCACCCTCTTCTCGATCGGCCATGCAGAAATCGTGGAGGGTGGCGAACAACTCTTCAAGACTGACGGCGAGCTAGGACGAGCCTTGTTTGGTGCCGGCACCGGCCTTACCCAACTCAACACCGTCATGAAGCAGCTCGACGACCGCGCCGAGTCGCTGTTCAAATCGGGGGGCTCAAAGCCAAAAATCAACACCAGCCTCCGAGTTTTCAAAGAGGCAACCGACGAAACCAAACGACTCTCCCAAAGCGCATCAGAGGTCGAACAGCTCGACAAAGACTTGCAAAAGCAACGCGTCCAGATCGACACGATTGCCGCCAAGATCCGAGAGCTGACTACCGAAATTCATCGGACGACGCGCGTCAACGCAACCCGTCCGTTAATCGGTCGCCGACGCAACGAACAACGAACCTTGGCATCGCTGGATGCCCAAGGTCCGCGCATACCGATGAGTGTCGCCACCATGTTTGGCGAAGCCCAACAAGCCCGCCGGACTGCCCAGGCCAGCTTGGCAACGTTGGTGCCCGCACTGGCCTTGCTCGACGAGCAACTCGCCGCCACGCTCGTCGACGACAATCTGCTCGCTCATGCCCCAGCAATAGAAGGGCTCGTTGAAGAGCTTGGTAGTTGGCGCAAAAACTACAAGGACTTGCCGGGCCTGAATAAGCAAGTCGGCGACCTCGAGCGAGATCTCGAATCGCTCATGCGTCGCCTTCCCACCAAATGCCGCGCCGATGTAAACGGCAAGCCATTGGTGAGCGATATCGAGCGAACCCAAATCGATCGCCTTGCGAAAACGTGGGAGGTCCATCAACACCAACTCGCACTGCTCGCGGCCGCGGTTACACAAGCAATCCAAGAGCACCGAAAGCACGCCGACGAGTTCGCAGCACTTGCGCCCGCGCCCGACGTGACCAACTTGCGACTCGCAGTGGCTCGAGTTCGAGCCGATGGCCAACTCGAAGTTGCGGCCCAACGAACACAGCGCGACATCAACGAGCTCACCGCGAAACTTGAGGCGGAAATTCGAATGGCACGAGTCACAGTCGACATTCGTGCCGCCGACGCGCTGCCGATGCCGTCGCCATCTCGTGTCAACGAAATCGACAACGAAGTCGGTGCGGCGCGCGCAGCTGTCACCCAAGGTCAACGGGATCACGATCGCCTCACTGCCGAGCTGATGACTCTCGAGCAGGACCTTGGCGGGCTACTTAGTCAGACCGACCCGCCATCACTTGATGACCTCGAACAAGCCCGACAACACCGTCAACAGGGCTGGCAACATGTGCGAGCTGCGTGGCTCGAAAGCGCTCCGCTTGAAGCGGCGGCTGTCGAATGGGCGGCCAGCGAGCCGCTCGATCGGGCCTTTGAAAACGCAGTCGGAACCGCCGATGAAGTCGCTGATCGCCTCCGACGAGAAGCCGACGCTGTGCAGCGTCGCGCCGCGCTCGAACATGCCATCGCTGGGAGGCAAGCCCAGATAGACCTCGCCGCCGAGCAGTTGATCGAGTGCCACAAACGGGTTGACAGAGCGCTCGGCCAATGGAACGAATTGTGGACGCCGACGGGTATCACGCCTGGCACCCGCTCCGCCACCGATGAGTTCACGTTGCTTGTTCGCGATCTCGCGGCCGACTCAGTGAACCTTCGAAAACTTGATGTCGCGCTGGAGTTGCAACGCGAAGCAATTGCCCGCAACACGGCAGATATCGCCGTGCACCTTCGCGAAATTGACGAGACGCCTGACAGTGCTCTCGGCCTTGGGGCGCTGCTGGATCGCGCCGAAGTCGCGTGCGCCGCAGCAGACGAACAGCGCCACGCTCGCACCCTGGCGGAACAGGCACATGAGTCAAGCAAGACCGTCCTAGACAATCAGATCGACAAGCAGACGGAAGTCCAACGCGATCGCGATGCGTGGCAGACCGAGTGGGCGCATGCAGTTGTGCCAATCGGTGCAAACGCCGCCACCGCTCCACCAGACGTCGCCAATCTCCTCGTGACACTGAACGAGATTGATGCCACGTCGAAGGAATTGGACGAGCTGCGCATGCGAGTGTCAGGCATCGAGCGACGCAATAGCGTCATTTCGACCCAGGCTGACACGGTGGTGGCCGGCGTGGCGCACCTCGGCATTGATACCGCCAGCCACGAGGTGCTGGTGACGACATTGCAGCAACGTCTCAAAGCCAGCCAAGCGGCCGTCATCACTCGCTCCACGCTGTCGAGCCATCGTGAGACGCAGAGTGGCAACTTACGCGCCGCGCAGGAACGTCATGATCGCGCCGCGTCGGAGATCGCGTCGTTCGTTCAACAATTCGGCCTCGACGACGAACGGTCCCTGGCCGAAGCAATCGAGCGCAGCCACCAGGCGACTGCGCTCGACGCGTCAATTGTCAAAATTGAGACCGACCTCGTGGAGGCTCACGGATTGACCCTTACCGACATCGAGGCAGAGGTCGATCGCTTCATCGATGTCGACACCAATGACCTACTCGACCGACTCGCCGCGGAAAAGAATAGCCTCGATGCGCAGCATGAGGCCCTGATGATTCAGGTTGGCGCGACGCAACACGCGCGAGCGGCAATCGACGATTCCGATGCCGCCGCCCAAGCGGCTGGGCGAAGCCAAATGGCTTTGGCCGAAATGTCACACCACGCTGACGACTACGTTCGCGTGAGATTGGCGAAGTATCTCCTGGAACAACATATTGACGACTATCGATCAAAAAATCAGGGGCCGATACTGGCCCGGGCCGGCGACATCTTCACTCAACTCACACTCGAAAAATATTCTGG
>JAYWAI010000302.1:0-11975 GCA_043782545.1 Acidimicrobiia bacterium | reverse complement strand
GCCGTTTCATCTCAAGGGGAATTACGCCCCCGTGATGGACGAAATCACAGCCACGAATTTGGTGGTGCGGGGCTCAATTCCGCCTGAACTTTCGGGCGTCTACATGCGCAACGGAGCCAACCCGAAATCCGGGAAATCGGCCCACTGGTTTGCCGGCGATGGCATGATTCACGGCATCCGTCTCGATGGCGGCAATGCAGCTTGGTACCGGAATCGGTGGGTAAAAACTCGAGCGCTTTCCGGCGCCGCTCAAATGGACAACATGGGGAATATCGATCGCACGGTTGGGGTGGCCAACACACACATCGTGTCGCATGCGGGCAAAATCATGGCCCTCGTCGAGAGCTCGTTTCCCACCTTGATGACGCCGGAATGCGAAACGATCGGCACCTACGATTTTGGCGGCAAGTTGAATTCGGCCATGACAGCGCATCCGAAAGTGTGTCCGGAAACCGGTGAAATGCATTTTTTCGGGTACGGATATTTTGCGCCGTTCCTGACCTATCACCGTTGCGACGCCGCTGGGAATCTCATACAAACCGAAGAGATCGCCGCGGCCGGGGCCACCATGATTCACGATTTCGCCATAAGTCGCCAGCACGTGATCTTCATGGACCTGCCGGTGGTGTTTGATCTGGATCTGGCAATCAAGGGTGGGATGCCATACCACTGGGACGATGAGTACGAGTCGCGTTTCGGCATCATGCCCCGCGGTGGTCATGCTGCGGACACGAAATGGTTCAACGTCAAACCGTGCTACGTGTTTCACCCCATGAATGCATTTGATGATGGTGATGAGGTGGTCGTGGACGTGGCTCGCTATCCAGAAATGTGGCGCGGCGACGCCAATCAATTCAACGTGGCGTCGCTGTGGCGATTCCGATTCAACATGGTCACCGGTATGGTTTCCGAGCGCCAACTGGATGATCGTCAAGTTGAGTTTCCTCGGGTGCACGACGGGCGCGTGGGCCTGGATCATCGATTCGGATATTGCGCTGGCACGGTAGACCCATCGGCGCCCGCCGGTGCTCGATCCGAGGACGGGATTGCGGTGAAGTACGACCTCCATAACGGGACTTCGTGGGAGTTCAATTTTGGTGCGGGACGGTCGCCGGGCGAGGTGGTATTCGTGCCTGCCGCTGATGCCACGGCGCAAGACGACGGCTACCTCATGACGTACGTTTATGACAAGGCCACCGACTCCTCAGAGTTCGTGGTGCTGGACGCATCGTCGCCATCGGCCGCGCCGGTCGCGGTAGTCGAATTGCCCCAGCGTGTCCCTTTTGGTTTTCATGGCAATTGGATCGCGGACTAGTTCACTGCTACCTCACTCGGCGAGGCTTCACTGGCGATTCTGACCGCCATCGCGAGGCGCACTTTGCCGTCGACAGTGAGCCAAGCGTCGACGCCGCGCTCGTTGTTGCGCGTAACGTCACTCGTCACGAGTCGCATGTTGGCACCGGGCAAGATGCCATCGCCGTATTCGGTACGCACTTCGAATGGCCCGGCGCGCAGCTCTCGCCGGGTGCTCAACACCTCTTCGACAATTGCCCACGCGATGGCGTTGTTGACGTGACCAAGCGCATCGAAATCCGAGAACCGGGCGGCCCACGATTGGGCCGAGGCGTCGCTGGGCGGGGCTGGCAGCGCGAGCCGGGCCGACACTCTGCGGGCGTTCATTGCTTCGCCGTAGATCCCCAGAAACTCCTCGACGAGCCGAACGGGCCGCCCAGTTGCGTCATCAATCGCTACCCATATCGTGGCCGCATCGACCAGGCCGCCCGCTGGTGACGTGATGCGATACCGCCTTTCGGCCCAATGACTGCCAGCGCCCGAGCACCACGTCGTCACGGTTGCTTCGTCCAAAAACACACACGGGGCAGAGACTCGCAGGTCTGTGCGTCGCACGACCCAGCTCATGAAGGCGGGCAATTGCGCGTCACGCGCATCGTCGTTGGCGATGTCTTGTAGGTAGCGCGCCACGGCGTCTAAACGCAGCCGGCCCGATGGCGAAACATCACCCAAACGCACACGGCGCGTTGTCGAAAATGTGCGTCCGAGCGTGGGCAATTCGACGAGTTCCATGAACGGTGCCTATCAATTTGGTGACAAAAGAATTAAATCGCTTGACCGACCCCCCACGTTTGTGGTGTTCTATTGCTCGACACGCCAGCCGGTGTGTCATGAATGTGGGTGGCCTGAGGGCCAGTCATGGATCAAGACAAAGGATTCCGACATGTCAAGTCATTCGACGCACGTACATCAGAGCGCACCCGCTCTGTCTGCACGCGCCTGCGAATTTGCCATGTCATATCGCGGTATTTGCGCAGTACGCGCAGCAATCCGCGGTAACGGGATGGCGGCGAATTGGCTTAACGCATCGACCGATGCTGCTCAGCCGTTTGCAGGTTCATTTGCCGGGATGACGCAAACCACCAAGCAACGCGGTCTTCGAAGACGACTCCACTGAGTACTCACTCAGGGATCTACTACGAAGGCCGCCGGTGCAAACCGGCGGCCTTTCTCTTTGCCCCAAACAACTCCTCCGAAAGGAAAAGCAGTGAACACGATCAGCCTCACCGATGACACCACCACCGACATCCTCACCGCCACCAATGGCACGCCCACCTTCAAAGTCATCGATCCTGCATGGCGTTCAAAGGCACGGTGCGCCGACGGAAACGGCACGCTTACACCGCTTTTCTTCTCGGAAGATCTCTTCGATATTGCCCGAGCCAAGGCGGTGTGCGCTAATTGCTCGGTCACCGAACCATGCCTTTCTGAGGCGTTGGAAGCACAAGAACCCTGGGGCGTCTGGGGTGGTCAACTACTCGTCAACGGACGAATACTGGCCGCGAAGCGTCGCCGGGGTCGGCCACCCAAGTGCGGTCGGACGGAAGTCCAACCACTCGTGGTCGACGAAGACGGTCGAATCTTGGAACAGATCGCTTAGAAATTTTCATCCGCCGGCCGCCGGACGCGGCCTCGAAAACCAGTTATCTAAATTGTACGCGTCAGCTTGGGCAACGAATTATGCGAGCCCTCGCTGAACACACAAGCGGTCAACGCGTTTCATCAAACTCGAAGCGCCCAATTGATCGCACGTAGCGGCGAATGTGGGGGTGGGCCCGGCCCACCCCCACTCGCCAACTTCTCCCACCGACACGTCGGTGCGCACGGTAGCTATCTTGCGAAACAGCATCGCTAGTTCGCGATTTTCGCTCAACGTGGCGGCGAGTTTTTGTGCGCCCCGTAGGCCCGGTACGTCCCACTGGCCCGCGGCGGCAGGAATATTTTCAAGATGCTCGTAGACGGCCAACACGGCCGATGCCGACTTGGCACCCCAACCCGCCAGGCCCGGGAACCCATCAGCGGTGTCGCCCACGAGCCCGAGGTAATCCGGAATCGACGCGGGGCCCACGCCAAACTTTTCGCGCACCGCCGCAGCGTCGAGCGTGATGCTGTTGCGACGGTCGACCTGGACAACTTTGCCGCCGACACACTGGCCAAGATCTTTATCGGACGTGAGTATTTGCACTTGTGTGACGGTGTCGTCGGCGTTGGCAACTGCGGCCGCAGCGGCGAGAGCGTCGTCGGCTTCGAACTCGACCATGGGCCACACCGTGACGCCGAGGGCCGCGAGGGCTTCTTCCATGACTGGGATTTGGATCAGGAGTTCGGGCAACATGCCCTCTGAGGTTTTGTATCCCGCCCACAGGTCGTTGCGGAATGATTCGATGGTGTGATCAGACGCCACGCCAATGTGTGTGGCGCCCTGCTCGAGCAACGTGATGGTCGACGCTACGACGCCCGCCGCCGCGCCATACGGCCCGGGCAATGGCCGGCCGAAGTGCTGCCGAAACAACTCATACGTCCCGTCGATTAGCTGAACAATCACGGCACCATTGTTACATTGACCGAGTCGAGTTCGGTCCCCCGGCTGAAAACTGGTTGTGGGATGTCGAACAAGGGTGGCTGAAACGGCTGGTTTTTGTCGACGCCGAGGTGATCGAGCGCCCAGTCGGTAAATCCGTTCGACACTTGATCCAGTACCGGAAATTCGTAGAGATTTGCGTTTCCTGGCAGTACGGAGCCAATGGCCGAGCTGGTGAGATCGGTGCCCAGATCGCGCAGACTCGTGTCATCGCCGGATTGGAGGTGCACAATGCCGGATTCCATGAGCCCTAGGCCGACATTTGCGGTCAACGTGGTGACCGTCGCGGCCGCCATGACGCCGGCGAAACCAAGATCAAGGGTCGGGGCGATCAAGGCGGCCGCTACGCCACCCGTAGCGACGACCGCGCCAACGGCGCAGACCACGAGGATGCCGCCAACGACCATTTCTCCGATCGGCCCCAAGGCTGATGGGTTTGCTTCGTCAATTTGTTCTCCGAGGCGCCAAAACTTCTCGTGTGCTTGGCGACAGATGTCCGAGAGTGATGCGATAGCGCGATGCAGTTCCCACGTGTAGGTGCACGCTGCTGTGGCAGCCATCCCCTTCCATTGCGAATACATCTCGTTGCACACCTGACACAAATGAAGATGGAGCTCGTCGAGTGCGTTCGCGGCGTACGTCAAAGACTCGGCGGCATGGCGCATTGGGCCGGCCTCGCCGACTGGGTGCGTGGCATCGTCATCGTGCCGGGTCGGGTGGCATGGTGAGGCCAACCGGCGTAATCGGTCGTGCCAATGCCCGGTCATGGTCGTGGGCATTCCCGGAGCGCATTCCAATGGGCGGTACGTGTATGTCCTTGACGTTATGAATTGACCCCGTACCACCTCATCGGTATGCCGGTACAACGTGGCCCCGTGGAGGATGCCTTCAGCTGTGTTGTGAACCGCGTTGTGAATCACGTTCAGGTGATCGCTGATTGCTTGGAGCGTTTCCACGCACTCCCGGAAGTCGCTGTCTGAGGCACCCTTTGAACCAAAGGCCTTGTACAAATCCATCGTGCTATCGACCAAAAAGTGCTGCCCCCGCATGTGGCCGATGGATTGGAAAAAGGTCCATCCTGCATCATGGAGTTGGGCTCCTCCCCGAGCAAGCGCGTCCGGCTCAACAAAAAGATTGGGAAGCTCGTGGTATGACCAATAGTCATCGGCGATGGGCATGGTCGCCATGGTACGGAACTTTGGTCTAAAAAGTCAATGTATTTCAATCATTTTCAGTTAATTATGACTTATTTGCGACAGCAAGCGTTTGGGGGCGACGGTGCGGTAGGACTCTTCGATCCAGTCTTCGATGAGGTCGACCGGAACTTTGGCCGAAGCGGGAAATGAAGCGTGTACCCAACCTGATTTGCCCAGGTTGTAACCCATTTTTGTAACAAAGTCCATCATGAGCGCGCCCTCGCCAGACTCCGGCAGTTTGATCCCCGCCGACACTGTTGAACCCGATCCGTCGGCCATGCCCAGAAACACGAATATTTTTTTGTTGACCTTGATCACGAGTTCGCCCCACGGGAAATCTTCATAGGCTTCGGGAAACGACAAGGCAAACGTCCTGAGTCTGACAGCGATTTTGGCCTGTTTGGCGTTCATGCGAACTCCTGGGGTTAGTCGAGGATGATGGACCCAATGGCACTCCACGCCGGAGTCGATTCGGGTTTCGACGCCAAGATTTCGTGCAACTGGGGCGAAAAAGTTCGAAGGTGGCCACCAAATTTTCGTCGCGCCCCTTGCGAGGTTCCAGCAACTCCTGCCACGTTGTGTAGTCGTGGCGGACCATTTTGCCAAAGAAATATTGCACTTCGGTGAGATGGAATATCAGGTCACCCACGGTCCAATCTGGGCATGACGGGGCGCGAGCGGTCAGATCGCCGTGCCGAGCGGCTCCGATAAACGCTTCTGATTCCCGTTGGAGATGAGCCAGAAAATCTATGTCGCTCATCGGGTGATGCTCATAGCTGAATGCTTTCGATGCCGGCGCGTTCTGCGCCAATGGTGGTGGATGAACCGTGGCCGGTGTGCACGATGGTGTGGTCTGCGAGTGTCATCAGTTTCGCACGAATGGTTTCCACGATGGTCGGATAATCCGAGTAAGAGCGACCGGTGGCGCCAGGACCACCGCAAAAAAGCGTGTCGCCAGAAAATACCGTGGATCCGCCCGGGCCGTCGTTGGCGAGGTGGAAGCAGCAACAGCCCGCTGAGTGGCCGGGCGTGTGCAACACCGCAAGCTCACAGCCACCAGATTTCAGGACCATTCCCGGCGATAAGGACCCGTCAGGTTTGCGACCGGGGTACACCACTTCGAACAGGCCGACGTCGAAATTGTGTAACAAGATCGGCGCATCGACAGCGTCCTGCAACGCGGCAGCGGCATTGATGTGATCGTTGTGGCCGTGGGTCAAAGCAATAGCCGTAACGCGTCGGCCGTTGATGGCACTCACGATCGGAGCGTGATCATGGGCGGCGTCGATCACGATGACTTCGCTGTCGTTGCCGACCAGCCAAATGTTGTTTTCGACTTCCCACTCGCCGCCGTCGAGAGCGAAGATGCCGTTGGTGGTGACCAGTTCGACCGACACGCCTACATCACCACAACGCTGCGAAGGACTTCGCCACGTTGCATTTTGTGGAAGGCTTCTTCGACGTCGTTGATGCCGATCTTCTCGCTCACGAAACGGTCGAGATCCAAACGGCCCTGCAGGTACAACGAAATCAGCATCGGGAAATCGCGTGACGGCAGACAATCTCCATACCAGCACGACTTGAGCGAGCCGCCACGGCCGAACACTTCTTGGAACGGCAACTCCAAAACCATGGTTGGATTCGGCACGCCGACGAGCACCACAGTGCCGGCCAGATCGCGTGCTTCAAAGGCTTGCTTGTAGACCGCGGGGTGGCCAACGGCATCGATGCACACGTCGGCTCCGTTGCCGCCGGTGATGGCGCGAATGGCTTCGACGGCGTTTTCGCGAGACGAGTTCACCGTGTGGGTGGCGCCGAAATCTTTGGCCCATTCGAGCTTGCGATCATCGAGGTCCACGGCAATGATCGTGTGTGCGCCAGCCAGGCGAGCGCCAGCAATCGCAGCATCACCCACGCCGCCGCAACCAAACACAGCTACCGAATCGCCACGGCCCACGTTGCCGGTATTCATGGCGGCACCGAGGCCGGCCATCACGCCGCAACCCAACAACCCAGCTGCCGCAGCGGGCGCGGCGGGATCGACCTTGGTGCACTGGCCGGCGGCCACGAGCGTCTTCTCGATGAATGCGCCGATACCCAACGCCGGGCTCAAAACGGTGCCATCTTCCAAGGTCATCTTTTGCTTGGCGTTGTGGGTGTTGAAGCAGTACTGCGGGCGTCCCCGAAGACAGCTGCGGCAATTGCCGCACACGGCGCGCCAGTTCAGAATCACGTAGTCGCCGGGCACCACATTGGTCACACCGGGTCCGACTGATTCAACAATGCCGGCGGCTTCATGGCCGAGCAGGAATGGGTAGTCGTCGTTGATGCCGCCTTCGCGATAGTGCAGATCGGTATGGCACACACCGCAGGCTTGAATTTTCACAATGGCTTCGCCGGGGCCGGGGTCGGGAACCAAGACTGTTTCCATGGTGACGGGGGCCCCTTTGGCCATGGCGACGACGCCTTGAACGCGCTGCATAATGCTCCTTGAAATTCGAAACGAGAGTTGTGGTGCCAGGAATCGTAGGCTGCGAGCCGTTATGCGTGCGCCCTATTCCGAGATGGACCCCGAGACTTTGGAACGTGAGTATTCACCCAGTAGCTGTGTCACCTCGACCGAACCGTACTTCGTGGCCTACCGCGAACGCACAACGCAAGCCCGCGAGTCGAATATATATCGTGAAGTTTCCTACGGCACGGTGGCTGACGACCGAATCGATTTGTATCAGCCGCACGACGCTAACGGCAGCGTGCTGATCTACATCCATGGCGGCTACTGGCAAATGCTGGGCCGAGAAGAATCCGGGTTTATGGCACTCGATTTGGCGGCGTCGGGCGTGACAACGGCAGTGGTGGAATACACACTTTGCCCGACCGCCACGCTGATGCAGATTGTGCAACAAACGCGCCGAGCGGTGAGGTACATCGCGGCAAACGCGACGTCCTGGAGGCTGAACCCAAAGCGAGTGTGGTTGGCTGGCCACTCGGCTGGAGCGCACCTGGCCGCCATGTGTCTGCTCGACCCAACAACGGCGGCGTGCGTCGGCGGGGCGTTTGCGCTCGGCGGAGTTTTCGAACTTGAACCCCTTGTGTACACAAGTGTGAATGACGCTGTACGCCTCAGCGTGGACGATGCCCGACGATTGTCGCCCAGCAAACTGGTGGGCCCGGGGCTCAAAGAACTGGCAGTGTTTATTGGGCGCAATGAGACGGCGGAATTCCACCGTCAGTCACAAGAGGTCGCTGCCTCATGGGCTCGCAATGACAACGCCGCGAAGCCGTGTTGCGTCGTTGAAGACCGCAATCATTTCGACCTGCCATTTGACCTGGGTGACCGGTCGACCGAGCTCGGCCAGGCTGTGTTCAACGCGTTAGGGGTAGCTCAATGATTAATCGCCGACAAGCAGAAGGTCTCGACGACCAAGATCCGCTGGCTTCGTTACGAGCGCGCTTTGCGTTGCCGGCCGGCGTGATTTACCTGGACGGCAACTCACTGGGCGCGCTACCCACCACCGTGATGGCGACCGTAAACGATGTCATCACCCGCCAGTGGGGTACCGATCTGATCCGTTCTTGGAATACGAACAATTGGTGGGACGCGCCACTGCGCGTTGCGGAAAAAATTGGTGAGCTCGTGGGCGCCGCGCCCGGGCAAGTGGCGGTGGGCGATTCAACGAGTGTCAACTTGCACAAGCAGGTTTGGGCGGCGTGCGCGATGCGTCCCGGTCGCTCTGTGGTGCTCAGTGACGCCGAAAATTTTCCTACGGATCTGTACATCATTGACGAGGTGGTCAAACAATTCGGTGCACGTCTTGAGGTGGCGGCGAGTCACGAGATGGTCGACACCATTGCCCGGTTCGGCAATGAACTTGCTGCCGTGAGCCTGACCCATGTCAACTATCGCACGGGTGCCATGTACGACATGGCGGGCATTACCCGAGCAGCGCATGACCAAGGCGCATTGACGGTGTGGGATTTGGCCCATTCGGCAGGGGCCGTGCCTGTCGAAATCGACGCGTGCGACGTCGATTTCGCCGTCGGGTGCAGCTACAAATATTTGAATGGCGGCCCAGGAGCTCCTGCGTTTCTCTATGTGGCAAAACGGCTTATAGACGAGTATCGCCAGCCGCTACCCGGATGGCATGGCCATGCCCGACCATTCGAGTTCGAACAATCATATGCACCAATCGCGGGTATCGGCCGTGCGCTAACGGGGACGCCGCCGCTCATCAGTTTGCTCGCTCTGGATGCCGCGCTCGACGCGTTTGATGGGGTCACGATGGCCGAGATTCGACAAAAATCAGTGGCGCTCTCCGAGTTGTTTATAGAGCTCGTCGAGACTCGAGTAGCTGGGCACGGGTTCAGGTTGGCGTCGCCGCGCGAGTCCTCGCAACGAGGCAGCCAAGTGTCATTCGCTCACGCTGATGGGTACCCAATCATGCAGGCCCTGATTGCCGCAGGCGTGATTGGCGACTTCCGGGCGCCTCTGCTATTGCGTTTCGGGTTTACGCCGCTGTACACGTCCTACATGCATGTGTGGGACGCCGTTGATCGCTTGGCGACAATCATGGAAACGCAGCAATGGCGCAATCCTGAATTCATTGAACGTGGGGCCGTCACCTAGGCGGCGTTTCGTAGCCGCTCTCAGTTAGCGGCTATTCCTGAACGAGTTCGATCAGCGTGCCGAAGCTGCCTTTGGGGTGAATGAAGGCAACGGTTGTGCCTCGTGAACCTGGGCGCGGTGCCTCGTCGATTGCTTTGGCGCCCGCCGCCACCATGGCGGCCAGCGCGGCGGCGCAATCATCCACGCGGTAGCCAACGTGATGCAGACCTTCGCCGCGCTTCTCGATGGCTTTGGCTACGGGCGAATCAGGACGAATCGGCGTGAGCAGTTGCACGTAGCTTTCGGCCACCTTCAGAAGCGCTTCCTCAACGCCATCGCGTTCGACGACTTCCCGGTGGTCGACGGTGGCCCCAAAGGCCCGCTGGTAGTAATCGATTGCCGCTTCGAGGTCGTTGACGGCAATAGCGATGTGGTCGATTTCAGTGAGGATCATGACAGTCTCCGGAACGTGGTGATTTTATCTTCGCCGACTTTGGAGCGGAACTCTGGGTCGTCAATGCCGAGGCCTTCTGACGGCGACAAGCACAGTATGCCGATTTTGCCTTCGTGCTCGTTGCGGTGCACCATTCTCGCCGCGATGCCGGTCTCTTCCAGTGTGTATACAGCCGACAGCATCGGCTGAATTTTGCCTTGGCAAATCAGTTTGTTGGCGGCCCAGGCCTCCGCGTAGTTGGCGAAATGCGACGCCTTGAGCGTTTTGAGTTTCATCCAGAAATGACGGTTGTCAAATTCGACCATGTAGCCAGACGTTGCCGCGCACGTCACGACGGTGCCGCCGCGTCGAACCGCGAAAATTGACGCACCCATGGTGGAGCGACCCGGGTGCTCAAACACGATGTCGGGATCTTCGCCGATGAGTTTGCGGATGTCGCCACCAAACCGTCGCCATTCGCGTTCGTCTTGCGTGGTTTCGTCGGCCCAAAATTTGTAGCGTGCGGCCTTGCGGTCAATGACGTGCTCGACCCCGAGTGCGTTGAGCAACTCGATTTTTCGAGCGCTCGACACCACGCCTACGGGGGTGCCCCCGCCGTTCAACACGTATTGCGCGGCGTAACCGCCGATGCCGCCGGATGCTCCCCAAATCAGCACGTTGTCACCCTGCTTCATGCGAGCGCCATGGGCGGAAACCAACATGCGATAACTGGTCGAGTTGCAGAGTGCATTCACTGCCGCCTCTTCCCACGACAAGTGCGCAGGCTTGGGCATGAGCTGATTGGCTTTCACGACCGACAAATCGGCGAGCCCGCCGTAGTTGGTTTCGAAACCCCAAATTCGTTGATTGGCCGCCATCATGGAATCGTTGTGAGCCGTTGGATCCTGGTCGTCGACGTGATTGCAATGCACGGTGACGCGGTCGCCCGGTTTCCAATTTCGCACGGCAGATCCAACGCGCAACACGACCCCTGAAGCGTCGGATCCAATGACATGAAAATCTTGTTGGTGACGTTTGCCCCAGGTTGATTCCTTGGCCAGGCGGTCCAAAAATCCGAACGTCGGCAGCGGCTCAAAAATGCTGGTCCATACGGTGTTGAAATTGATGCTGGACGCCATCACCGCCAAGTACACCTCATCGGGAGCGAGTTCCGGCGTGCGCACGTCGCCAATGCGAACGCTGGCGTTCGGGTCCTTTTCGGCTGAGGCGAGACCAGCAAACATGCCGGTGTCTTCCCGGCGCACATAGGCGCCGCGGAACGATTCAGGGATGGGAAGATTGCCGATTTCGACGCCAGACGCGCCGGACTGAATTGCTTCCAGAATCTGCTGCATGCCGTAAAGGTAATCATCGGGTGTCCTATGCACGACACTGGAGTTACCCGGACGTAACATCACTGTGTGTCAGACGAAATCGACCGGCCTATTGGCGCGTCAAATGCTGAGGAAAATAGTGGCCTCGCCGCACAGCTCAAGCGGCTTGAGCGTCTTCTGCAACCTGAGTTGCGATTGGCGAAATCAGTAGCTGACGGTTTCGTGCCCGCCTGGAAACGTGTGACTGAATTCGAGCCGCGATGGCAGGTGAGCGTTTCGCTTGGCGTCGCCATCGCGTTGCAGATTCTGCTGCCTCGTCGTTTGACTCTGCATCCCCATTGGCTACTTCCAACGTTGCAGGGCGTGTTGCTGCTGGCGTTGGTATCAGTCGACCCGCGAAAACGGGCGAGTCACGAACCGCTGTTGCGCGTCGGTCGGTTGGTCATGATCGCCGTGGTCACATTGGCGAACG
>JAYWAI010000301.1:0-1685 GCA_043782545.1 Acidimicrobiia bacterium | reverse complement strand
CGTGTTTCACGCCCCGTGAGCTTCGTCTCCTGTGCGCCACCACAGGCTTTCGTGTGGACTCGATTTCCTCATCGACATAGGCCTCGACTTCCACACGGCAACCTGACGGCTCGCCAGCTACTGCTTTGTGGCCACCAAGAGGAACTCGGATGACTCTGTAGTGGGGGCGTCGAAGCGGTAGTGGCCGGGGTCGATGGAGGAAATCGAGTCCACACGAAAGCCTGTGGTGGCGCACAGGAGACGAAGCTCACGGGGCGTGAAACACGTCGTCCACAATTCTGTCGGCACGGAAACGCCCTGTTCGTTTCGTACTTCGGTTTGCTCATGAGCGGTGCCGGTAGCAGCATCGAAGACAGCGTCGGTCTGATATTTGATACTGAAGTATGCGTTGAATGCGCTCACAGCAATGCGGCCGCCGGCCTTCAGCGCCGCGTTCATACCGCGCAACACAGCGAGCGTGTCGTTGAGGTCGCTGAGCAACCCAAACGCCCCTTGGCACAACGAAACGGCGGCGTCAAACTCGGTCGCGTAGTCGAGTAATCGTGCATCGAGTCGACGAAAATTCGCTCTCGGCGGCGCTCCGGAAGTGGCGATGTCGATGAAGCGCTGCGCAATATCGATGCCGACCACTTCGATGCCGCGGTGCGCGAGTTCGTAGGCGTGACGCCCAGGCCCGCAACCCACATCGAGCACCCGCATGCCTGGCTCCAAGCCGAGCGCGTCGATCAGAAAGGTGACTTCACGCTTAGTTCCTTTTGTGAACGAATATCGCAAGTACGCCGAACCCAAATGATCGGCGATTGGCTCGAACCAGTGATCGTGATCGGGCATATCGACTACGCCTTAGCGTCGGCCCACGTGGGCCCAAATGCCAGGTTCACGTCGAGCGGCACAGTGAGATCAGCCGCTCCCATCATGGTGTCGCGCACCAGTGCAACCGCGGCATCGTGTTCGTGAGGTGGCACTTCCAAGATCACTTCGTCGTGTACCTGAAGCACGAGCCGACTGGCCATCTTGCGTGCGGTGAGTTCGTGATCGAGACGAACCAGCGCCACTTTGAAAATGTCGGCCGCGAGACCTTGAATACCAGCATTCATAGCTTGGCGCTCGGCCGCTTGACGCACCCGAAAGTTGTCGCTCATCAATTCGGGAATCGGGCGTCGACGCCCAAAAAGGGTTTCGGTGTACCCACGGTTGAGCGCTTCGACCACCGTGCGTTCCATGTATGACTTCACGTTCGGGAAGGCGTCGAAATAGGCGTTTAAGATGACAGCCGCTTCGCCGGTGGGAATGCCAAGCCGTTGCCCCAATCCGTAGGCCTCCATGCCGTAGGCAAGGCCGTAGGAAACCATCTTGGCCTTGGCCCGCATCTCGTGCGTGACGTCGGCGGCGTCGACGCCAAACACGCGTGACGCGGTCTCGGTATGCACATCACGGCCCGACGTGAATGCCTCGATGAGACCAGGGTCGTTGGCCAGGTGTGCAATGCATCGCAATTCGACTTGGTTGTAGTCAGCCACCAATAATTCGCAGCCCGCTGCGGGCACGAACGCCGTGCGAAACAGACGACCGGTTTCGCTGCGCACCGGGATGTTGTGGAGGTTTGGAGCATCACTCGAAAGGCGGCCAGTTCGGGCCACGGTTTGGTTGAATGTGGCGTGTATGCGACCGTCGGATTGCACTTC
>JAYWAI010000300.1:0-1686 GCA_043782545.1 Acidimicrobiia bacterium | reverse complement strand
ATCGCAAGGCTTCGGCCAACGAGCCGCACACAAAATCTTCGAATACTTTGGCCATGTCGACCATGAACCCATGTATGTGAATGCCGCCCGAAGCTGTGTTGACACCCGTCGAACGCAACACAACGTCGGCGAGCCACAAGGCGAATCGATATCGTTCGTTGAGACGGCTCGCGACAAATGGGGGCACTCGCCCGCCGACGGGCAAAAGCGAGATGTCACCAAAAACGAGTTGCAGGCCGCGGAGTTGCTTTACCACTGTTGGGTCAAGATTCGGCAACCGCAATAGTGATCGAATTGCCGCTTTCAGTATCTGATTTTCGGCAATATCGGTGGTGTATTCGTCGTAACGCACCATGAGCGGCAGTGCTACGCCAAAGGCGGCTCGGAGTTGATCAGTCTCACGAACTCGTCCGCGCAACACGGTCGACGAATCGTCAAGTGTGACGTACCCCTGAAGCAGCCCACCTTGCACAATTCGTTCGGCCTGGCGGGCAAACGTAAGCGCTACAACCGATGTCAGATCGAGATGCTCTGCCACACCAACAAGCAAGTCATTCCAACTGACCTTGGAGGTATAGCCGAGCAGAAACAGCAACTGATCGATCGGAACTTTTGGGTCGATGCGTAAAGTCACCCCATCAATGTGGATCACGCCAACTTTGGTTGCTGGCGCGATTTCCCACACGTTTTCTCGACGGCGTTCACACGTTACGAGCCCACTGAGTCGTAACGATTCGCCGACAGAATCAATCAGGATGAACTCGGCCGGGCCGTCGCCTTCGCGCAGCGAGATCACCGTTGAGCTTGTCTCAACCGACATCGTCGGAGCGCGGCACCTCGCCGCGCGGCAGCATCGCCGAAAATGCAAAACGATTTTTGACCGCTGACCATTCGCCGTAATGCATTTCTTCGAGCAATGGCAAAATCGACGTCTCCCAAATCCGCTCGAGCGACGCCAACGACTGGTCACGGGTTTTCATAAAATACGACGGACCGATTGCCGTTTCTGAGTCGCCCAACCGAGCGTTGAGATCGTCGAGAAGCGATGCCGCTGTCAATGGCAACCCGTGAGCAGTAAGCCATTTCGCCAGCATCGATTTGGTTGGTTCAACTTCGGGGTTCAAGGGCACAAAAGCGAATCGCCGCCGCATTGCCGAGTCGAGCAACGCAATCGATCGGTCGGCGGTATTCATGGTGCCGATGATGTACAGATTGTTGGGGAGCATGAAAGCCTCGGCGTTGTCGTCGGCTTGATACAGCAACTCAACGGCTTGATCGCGGTACTCCAACAAGAAGTACAACTCGCCAAAAACCTTGGCCAAGTTGGCTCGATTGATTTCGTCGATGATCAAGATGAATGGAAGCTCTGGGCTGTTGCGGGCGGCTCGCACGATGCGCCGCAGCGGGCCGTCTCGCAGTTCGAATGCAATGGTGCCCGGTGTCGTGCCGGCGGAGGGTCGGAACCCTTCGAAGAAATCTTCGTAGGTATACGACGGGTGGAATTGAACAAGTTTCACCTGACGAACGTCCGCACACAATGAGGCCGCCAGCTCACGAGCCAGAAAAGTTTTGCCGGTGCCAGGCGGGCCGTAGAAGATGAGTTGCTTGCGGTCGTTGAGCAACGACACCACTTTGGTAACCCACGACGAATCGACCAACAGTCGTTGCGCAGCCGACGGGTCGAGG
>JAYWAI010000299.1:0-1688 GCA_043782545.1 Acidimicrobiia bacterium | reverse complement strand
GGGCCGACACCCTGGGCAACATGAAAGCCTTGGACGCGTGGCGGGCCACGGCGGGTCTGACCTATGACATGGAGACCGTTTCGGGTCCGAATTTCACCATCACCGGCGACACCCTCGGGCCGCTCGGCAATCACATTCCGCATCGGTCGTTACCGGGCCTACAGAAACCCGTTTCAACTCTGGCGCTCGGGTGCGCCTTTCTGACTGATTTCTCGTCGGCGTCAATCTTGATGGATCACTTTTGGGAAGCGGGCGGAAATCTGTTTGACACATCGTGGCACTACGGAAGTGGTTTCACCGATGGTCTGCTCGGCCAGTGGATCAACAGTCGGGGCGTGCGTGATCAGGCTGTGGTTGTGGCCAAAGGTGCCCACACGCCGTTGTGCCTCCCCGACATGATTGGGGTGCAACTCTCTTCGAGTCTCGCAGCAATGCAGAGCGACTTCGTTGACGTGTATGTGATGCACCGTGACAATCCCGCTGTGCCGGTCGGTGAATTTGTGGACGCCATCAATGCTGAGATCGAAGCAGGTCGGATTCGAGGCCCATTCGGCGGCTCGAATTGGTCGATGGAACGCATGGACGAGGCCATTGTTTATGCACAACGCGTTGGGAAAATCGGCCCCACTATTTTGTCGAACAATTTCTCTCTGGCCGACATGATTCGGCCGGTCTGGGACGGCTGCGAGGCTGCGTCATCGCCAGAATGGAAGGCTTGGCTCACAAGAAGCGGCGTCACGAATCTGGCGTGGTCGAGTCAAGCTCGCGGGTTTTTCACCGTGCGCGCCGGTCGAGAATTGTTAGGTGATTCAGAGCTCGTTAGCGCTTGGTACTCCGAAGGTAACTTCGCTCGGAGAGACAGGGCAATCGAGGTTGGTGAAGCCCACGGCGTGAGTCAAATTCACATAGCGTTGGCGTATGTGTTGGGCCAGAAATTTTCGTCGATTCCTATTATTGGCCCCGCCAACGTCCCTGAGTTGGACGACAGCCTGGCGGCCCTCGGTGTGCAGCTCACCGACGCTGAAATCGAGTTCCTGGAGACCGGAGCCCGGTAGCGGCCCCGCAAGCGAGCTAGGACGACGCTCGCCGGCGCGTGCTGGCGACCAACGTGCTGTGTTGAGAACCGATTCGATCGCGCACCGACAAACACGCCTCGAGAAGTGTGGGCACAAAAATTTCGCTGGAGGTCACGATGCCCGAATGTGCACTATGCACTTCGAAGACCTGCGCGTTTGGAATATCACCGGCCAAGTTGGCCTGGCGGAGCGGCGACACCAGTTGGTCTTGTGTGGTGATGATCACCGAGGTCGGCACGTCGATTGTGTGCGCCCACTCACGCGAGTCGAAACGGCCGAGCTCGTAGCCGGCCTCCAAAATCATCCGCCAGTCGTTGCGGTTAATTTGAGCCAGCGCCCACTCTTCATAGTTGCGACCGGTGCGTTTGGCCAGAATTTTTCCGCCGATTTCGTGCAGCAGTGAGGTTGGCAATGCTCGTGCGCCCAAACCCATGGCGCCCATTACTTGGAAGTTTCTGCGCTCCCGCGCTGACGAGGCGAAAATGCGCGTTGTGGCCGCGAGTACCAATCCACTCACCAGTGATCGATGTCGTTTCCACAGCAACTGAGCGATCGGCCCACCCATGGAATAGCCGAACGGGATTATGGAGTCGATGCCCGATTGGGCGCACA
>JAYWAI010000298.1:0-4530 GCA_043782545.1 Acidimicrobiia bacterium | reverse complement strand
CCACGCGATCGTCAGCACCGTGCAGAATCAGCAGAGGCCTCACGATTTTGTCGACATGTGTCGCAGGCGAATTGCGAACGTATCGATCTGCGAGCTTCTCGAGATCACCGATCAACGAGTCCAGATAATGCTTCTCAAACCGATGCGTCGTGGCTCGCAAATGATTCAAGTCGGCGACTCCGAACAGGTTTACCCCAGCAGCACACAGCAGCGGTGCGCCGGCCATGAGATGCAGCACACCAAAGCCGCCAGCGCTGGCGCCAATCACGGCGATGTGCTCTGCACTCCCCCACTGGTTGGCTATCGCTGCTCGCAGGGCTGCGATGTTGTCGAGTGTGTCGAGCTCGCCCCAACGTCCGTTGAGCGCGCGTTGAAATTCGCGGCCGTGGCCTGTCGAACCGCGGTAGTCGGGCACCAAAATCGACCAATCACGATCGAGAAAGAAGGCCAACCGACCGTTGTACTGCACCAGCATTTGATCGGTCGGGCCGCCGTGGAGCCACAACAAAAGTGGCCGAATCGCAGCACTCACTACAACCGGCGATCGGTAGAGCCGAGCATTCAGATTCGTGCCATCGTCGGCTACGAACGACACCGCCTCGGGTTCCACCAAGCAATCTGTGACTGCGGGGTCGGGGCCAATCACCAGTGTTGTCCGGGTCCATAACGCGGTGCCGCCCGACGCAGTCTCAGTGTCGTACACGACGATTTGCGTCGGCGTCACACCGCCTGACCGCACCGCAGCGAGGCGGTTTGCCTTCCACGACAACGAGAAGTGCCACCCCCGGGCTATCTCGGAGACCATCCTCGTAGCGCAGTCCACCACACACAATCGACCGAACCCGTTTTCGTTGCGGACAAAAGCGACCTGCGTGCCATCAGGACTCCAGGCAAAACTTGGCGCGGCTGGCCCCCACGACGGTGGCGCGTGTTCAAAAGGCTCCATCACTAACGGCCCCACAACGCCGGTTTCCGGGTCCAGCATCCAAACATTCATGAAGCCGGAGGCGTCGCAGCCAAAAGCCAGAGCAGTGCCGACGGGCGCAAACGTGGGCTGGCACACGGCGGTGTCATCAGGCGAAAAGGCCACCAGATCGCCGCTGCTATTGGCCCGTAGCGTCACCCAACGCGATGTTTCCCAGGGCATGTTGGGGTCATCCCACTCGTGCCACGCCAACCATTCGCTGTCGCTGGACCACGACGGATCGCCAACAAAATCGGCGCTGCTGGCCACCACTCGAGGCCACGATGCGCCATCGATTGAACTCACCGCCACAAATTGCGAATCCACGACATACGCCACGAGCAAGCCG
Source organism: Acidimicrobiia bacterium (assembly GCA_043782545.1). Taxonomy (GTDB): domain Bacteria; phylum Actinomycetota; class Acidimicrobiia; order Acidimicrobiales; family JBBRKR01; genus JBBRKR01. The sequence continues at coordinate 3,217 of JAYWAI010000298.1, read as the reverse complement.
TCTGGCGAGACCTTCGGAGACGCTACGCCGCCGGCCACTGGTTGTTGGGCCACAATCACTCGCTGGTTGTCGCCCTCGACCGAGACCAAACGCACAGAGCCCGTCGACGTAACAAATACCAGTCCCCGACCATCGGGACACCAGTCAAACGCACCCCCGCCGTTGGGATGCACACCGATCGGTCCCGTCTCAAAAGTCAGAAACTTTTCTACGCCCATCGTCACGTCAACGACGCACAGTTTCGGGCTCTCACCACTCTGAGTCGAAACAAAAGCAACCAATTCACCACTCGGCGAGAGCTTTGGTTCCCCAAGCCCGCGCCCGTTGGCAACTACCGACGCACTCACCGGAATACGGGGTGGGGTCGCGTCACCATCCATGGGCCGAAACCTTATAACTTGCGTCTCATGACTGAACAGGCCGTAACAGACCTTCGCACTTTTCCCGATCGCAACCTCGCCATGGAACTGGTCCGCGTCACCGAGGCCGCGGCGATGGCGGCGTCGAGATGGATGGGTCGCGGCGACAAAGAAGGTGCCGACGGAGCAGCCGTAGATGCCATGCGCGTGGTGCTCTCAACGGTGCCCATGAACGGCATCGTGGTCATCGGCGAAGGTGAAAAAGATGAAGCGCCGATGCTGTACAACGGCGAGGTGGTCGGTGACGGAACCGGGCCTAATACGGCAATTGCCGTGGATCCGGTTGATGGCACCACCCTCACGGCACTCGGGCGCGGCGGAGCAATCGCCGTCATTGCGGTGACTGAGCGCGGCATGATGTTCAACCCGGGGCCCTGCGTCTACATGGAGAAAATCGCCGTAGGCCCTGAGGCGGTCGGCGCCATTGACATCTCGGCCAGTCCAACCCAAAACCTGCGCTGGGTCGCCAAAGCCAAAGGTGAACGAGTCAGCAATCTGACCGCGGTTGTCCTCGACCGACCACGCCACGCCGATCTCATCGCAGAAATTCGGGCCGCAGGGGCGCGAATTCGCCTCATCCCCGATGGCGATGTTGCCGGTGCGATTTCGACAGCCTGGGCCGATTCGGGGGCGGATATTTTGTTTGGTATCGGTGGCACGCCGGAAGGTGTCATCGCTGCCGCCGCGCTCAAATGCATGGGCGGGGAGCTGCAGGGTCGCCTGTGGCCTCGCAACGACGATGAGCGCACCCGTGCGCTGGCCGAGGGTTACGACCTTGCCAAAGTGCTCACCACCGAAGATTTGGCGGCGGGCGAGAATGTGTTTTTCGCGGCCACCGGGATCACCGATGGCGAGTTAATGAAAGGTGTTCACTATCACGCCAAAGGTTGCACCACGCAAAGCCTGGTCATGCGGGCGCGGTCCGGCACGGTTCGTCAAATCAACACGCAGCACCGTCCCGACAAGTTGAGTTTCATGAGTTGGGAACAAATTCAGCGCCAACACAACGATCGGACCTGACAAGGAAATTGCCTACCAGGTGCACCCAGTGGGATCGCCCACGTGGCGTAACATTCGTCTCGTGATTCTTCGGCGTTCCGTAGTCGTTTCGACGACCATTGCCATGATTTTGGGCGTCCTGGCAATTGTTTCGTCGGGTCAAAAATTGGCCTCGGCGTCAACGCTCACGAACCAGTTCGTCGATCGTGCCGTGCTCACGGGGCTCGACACACCAGTTGCGCTTCGATTCGCCCCTGATGGTCGGGTGTTCGTGGCCGAAAAGCGCGGCGTCATCAAATCATTCGCGAACGCCAATTCCAACGTCGCTACTCAGGTCGCCGACTTACGCACCGAGGTCTACAACTATTGGGACCGCGGTCTTTTGGGCCTGGCCCTCGACCCAAATTTTTCGAGCAATCGCTACGTGTATGTCAGCTACGCATACGATCATCTGCCCGGCGATCCGTCGCCTGCACCACATTGGGGAATCGCCAATACCGATTCTGATCCATGCCCGACGCCCCCGGGCGATACCCAAGATGGATGTGTGGTCCAAGGCCGTATCGCTCGACTCACACTCGACAGCTCGGGTCAAATGATTGCGGGATCGCTATTGCCTCTCGTGACTGACTATTGCCAGCAGTTCCCCAGCCATTCGATGGGTGCGCTCAATTTCGGTGCCGATGGCTATCTCTATGCGTCGGCAGGCGACGGTGCCAGCTTCACGTTTGCTGATCTTGGCCAGCGTGGTGTACCGGCATTCAACCCATGCGGCGACCCAGTCGGAACCACGTATTACGACCACGGAACCGGCGACTCGCAGGGCGGATCATTGCGCAGTCAAGACGTCGTTGACTACAAGGACCCCGCTGGTCTGGACGGCACCATCATCCGCATCAATCCTGCCACGGGCGCTGGAGTGCCCGGCAACCCGTTCATTGGCTCCCCGGATCCGAACGCGAAGCGCATCGTGGCCCACGGCCTGCGCAACCCGTTTCGGTGGACATTTCGCCCCGGCACCAACGACGCCTACATCGGCGATGTTGGCTGGGGAACGTGGGAAGAAATCAACCGCATGAACGGCGTATCACCATACGACTCCGCCAATATGGGGTGGCCATGTTACGAAGGGGCCGGCCCGCTCGATGCGTTCTCGTGGACCGACCTGTGCGCCAAGGTTGCCACTAACGCAAATGCTATTGCTCCGCTCTACGCCTACCAGCACGGCCAAGACATGGCTCCGGTCGGCGCTGGCACTGGCCAATGTTCCAACGCCACGGGAAGTTCTACCACCGGATTGGCGTTTTATTCAGGAGGGGCGTATCCATCTAAATACACTGGCGCTCTTTTTATGGCCGACTATTCGCGAAGCTGTATTTCGGTTATGTTCCCCGACACCAATGGCGTGCCTGACCCATCGACAGTAAAGATCTTCGGTACAGGCGTGCAATCGCCAACCGACCTGCAAGCCGGACCGGGCGGGGACATTTTTTACATATCACCGGCTACTGGCAATATCTACCGAATCATTTTCACGGGCACGAACCATGCTCCGGTGGCCCTCATTCAAACCGTCAACCCGTTCAATGGCGACCCGCTTTCGGTGCACTTCAGCGCCAGCGGCTCCACTGATGCCGACGCCGGTGACACGCTGACGTATCAATGGGATTTCACCAGCGATGGCACCTGGGACGCCACTGGTGTTAACGCTTCGTTCGTCTATCCCTCGACCGGTACCTACCAGGTCAAACTTCGGGTCACTGACAACCACGGATTGTTCACAGACACATTTGTGACGG
>JAYWAI010000297.1:0-1691 GCA_043782545.1 Acidimicrobiia bacterium | reverse complement strand
CCGAGCTACTGAGCACCGCGAATGTCTCGTCGACCGTGCCGTGATAGCAGTAATTGAACACCAAAACGCGCGGCCGGCCCGTTATGTGGCGGGCGAAGCGCAACACGAACCGGTTGGCGTCGGTGGCCGTCATCGCCATTTGCCAATAGGGCAAACCAAAGCGAGAGGCGAGCTCGCCAGCTACCCACGCCGCGTCGTCGTTGGGCAGCATGGTGGTGATGCCTCGCTGAGCCTGGGTGTAGAGCGCAGCAGCCACTTGCGGCAACCCGTGCCCGGTCATGGCACCCGTGTCACCGAGACAAAAGTCGACATATTCGATGCCGTCGACATCGGTAAATCGGGCGCCAGATGCTGCGTCGAAAAACAGCGGAAACTCGCCGGGCCAACGGGTCATCCACGGCATGGGAACGCCGCCCCACAAGTGCTCGCGAGCGACCTTGGATCGTGCTGCGGATTCGGGATGCAACGCCACGAACGATGCATTTTCGCGGGCCATCAGGTGTGCCATATCTGATCTGTCAATCGATCTCATGACAATAGAATGACTACAGTTACAGATCTAAGTCAAGCGAATCGATTGAATAGCCGTCGGAAAACAACTGTTTCGCTACAACAACTACAATCAAGCCCGTGGGGATTTTGGCCAATGTCATCGTGGTAACCCCAGGGGGATTTGCCGGCGAGATCCGTGGCATTGAGTTGGAAACCATGTGGTGGTCAAGCACGAAGGAGTTGCGCCGAAGGCTGGTGGATTGCCTTGGCGTCGAGGTGGACATCTTGCGGCTGTATGAAACGTCAGGACTCGACAACGGACTTCCGGCCAATGGCACGGTGACCTACGTCGCCCAGGCGTACCCAGAACGTCCTGAGGCCAGCCTCGCCTGTCGACGCTACGTCGTCGAGAGCGAACTTCAACCGGCCCCGAACCGAGCGCGTTACGCCCACCTCGATGGTCCCAAAGAGGAAATCGGTTGGGCAACCGTCGAGCTACTCAAACGCGGCATCATCGTGGAAGCCGTCGAACAAATACGCACCTGGAACTTGTCGGCGGTGTGGAGATTGGCCACCTCACACGGCGACAAATGGCTCAAGTCGGTGCCTGATTTTTTCGCCCACGAAGGCCAGGTGATCGAGATGCTGGAGCAGCATCCCGTGCCCCGCCTGATCGCCCGTGAACCCGGTCGCACCCTCATGCACGAAATGCCGGGCGTCGAGCAATTTGAAGCGCTACTCGACGTGCGTCAGCGCATGATCGACGTTTGGGTGCCCATGCAAATCGAAACGGTCACGCTGGTCGACGATCTCATTCACGCCGGTGCGCCAGACTGGCGCGAAGGTCCGTTCACCGAAGCTATTCATGACGTCGTGAGCCGTCACCAACATGAGCTCAGTGATGTCGACCAACAAGCAACTGCAGCCCTACTCGTCGACCTCCCGCAACGTTGGCAGGTGATCAACAACTCTGGCGTGCCCGACACGCTGGTGCACGGCGACCTGCATCCGGGCAACGTCCGTATCGACGAGGTGACCGACGAGTTCACCATTTTTGATTGGGGCGACAGTGGGGTGGGCAATGCATTGCTCGACTTCCCGGCTCTGGCCAGCCAGGGCACCGATGAGCTCGCGATGGCCGTAAAAACTGCCTTGTGCGACGCTTGGCGAAAGCACTCCCCGGGCTCACACCCCGAGGC
>JAYWAI010000296.1:0-1691 GCA_043782545.1 Acidimicrobiia bacterium | reverse complement strand
TGCTACCGCGAGTTTTCAGGGATGCCTTGTTATAACCTCCGCCGACATCGGGGTAGTTTCTTCGGGAGGGTTGGGGTCCGGGCCGCAGTTCAAGCTCGGTGCTGGGTTAAACGCCGATTCAAAGTTTTCAAAAGGACGGAATGACCAACGTGTACCTGAGCGGCAGTGGAGATAGCCCCTATGTCGAACCGCCGGGGATACCCACGTGGCCGCGGCCTTGATCCGTCGTTTCGACCATGACTAATTGTGTGGTGAGACTTGACCGGCTCGGTCATTCTCAAACAATGATTTGTCAAGTGATAGAAGGCGATGGTGCGCAGATTTGAAAAGCTCGTTCGTATTTGGTTCGTTATTCTTTCTCGGGTTTGGTGTCGTTGCTTGTGCCAGCGATTCTCGGTCGAATAACCCAGTTTCGACGTCGAGTCTCGCCTCGTCGAGTTTGGTGACGTCGAGCGAGGTGTCGAGCACCGTTTCTGTTTTGTCGACGGGCTTTCCGGTACCGACGCCTTCGAACGCGACGGACGCTCAGAACGAGTTCGAGAAGCTATGGGTGGAAGTGCACAACCCGGTCAAGCGGTACTACGACCTCATGGAATGGCTAACGAAACCAGGCCCACAACTGGTGAGTTTGCGCCAATTGATTTGCAAGGCGGGGCAACGGATACCGAATTCGTCGGAGGTGGAGTATTCGCTCAAATACGCAATTCGAGCCCGGGCTCAACTCGACGCTGAGCTCGGAAACCGGTTAGCCGGCGAAGGTATCTTTTCTAAATATGTGCGTGTCGATAATCATGACGGAACGTTTCTTGTCGACATTGTTTTCAACGCCGCGACGATGAAGCTACTCGTGGATATTGATGTCGATTTTTACAATCGATTTGATGCGAGGCGTGGTGACCTTTGTCTCAATTCGGCATAACGATGATGTCGCTGCACGGCACCGCATGCGGGCTCGAGTGGTATTAATGCAACAGTTTGGCCCGGATCGGGCGAGGATGAGTTTGGTTGCCATTCCGATAGTAGGCCTTGCATCTACGTTCTTTTTCCTATTCGCTTCGATTTTTCCGCGGCTGTTAATCGTGGCAATAGTTGCCAACGGCATGTATCACTATTTTGTGTGCCTGAGCCTTAAATTTTTCGTGGATGTAGAGCGTGGCTTCGTGGTTATAGAGTCGGTTTTTGATCGTCTTGAATGGACATTTGTCGACCATTGCGCGGCCGGGCCAGCCATCGTGTCGAAGTGGCGCCCTAACGATTCAGTGCGAGTGTTCAATCGCTGCGGAGGGTTGGTGCGTAAGAGCTATTTGTTGGATTGTGCGTTTGCACCGGATCGGTGTGTCTTTAACGCTCTGATTGTAAAAGCGCTTAGTCAACCCAACGACGCCGTAGTGCCCGATGGCGTTGTCTCGTAGCCTCGTGTCGTGAGACAGGCCTGCCCCGAAATTGGTTGGCGTTGGCGTTTTGCTGAGGGTCTTGCGACTGCTGCGCCATCGGAGCCGGTGTTGGGTGGCGATTTCAATGGTGATGGCCGTCAGGACATGTTGTTGCGTTCCGCCGCTGGGTCGCTTGATCTGTTGAAAGGGAATGGTGGTGCGTCTCGCGCTGGCGTTGGTGTTTGCCGGCAAACACGTTCCGGCGGTCAAAAGCGCAGGCAATGACGATTGGGCGCGACGGGTGCCGGTCGAATCAAT
>JAYWAI010000295.1:0-12054 GCA_043782545.1 Acidimicrobiia bacterium | reverse complement strand
TAGTCGGCGAAGATCTGTAGTTCGTTGAACGGCTCGCCGACTGCCACCGCGTCGTAACCCGTGGCGACGTCGATGAGCGACGTCACCAGACCTGTCGTTCGATGAATGGTGCACGACACCTCGCCGTTGGTGAGGGTGATCTGAGTTTCTGTAGACACGATCTGAGTGGCGTTCACGATGATTCGTGTGTCGCCCGACGACACAGTGCTGAAACCGCATGAGGGCACGTATACCGGTGTCAGCAGTCCGTTCAGCGACACGACATCGCGTCGATGATGGCTGAGCGTGTTCCACAAAATTGCTGCAGTGCTGTCGATGGCAATGTGGCGAGCAATGGCGGTGGTGGCGGCCGTCGTGATTCGTTGGCACAGGGTTGCGATGACTTCATGATCGGTGCGGTTGTCAGCACCCACCCATTTGATTGACGAACCCGGCAAGATGTCGTGAAATTGATTCATGAGGTATAACTCCCAGGCCCGCTGCAGCTCGTTAGCCCACCACATGCGTGCGGTGGGCTGCGCAACGTCGTACACGGCTTGGGGCGGGGCGGGCTGTACAGGTGCCGAAACGTCGATCCCGAGTAGCACGGCGGCCGCGAGGTAAAACTCAGCTTCTCGCAATCGATGCCCGTTGCGGCGATTGCCGGCTTTCGTGGCCGCCTGCGTGGTGAACGTGCCGCGGTGCTTTTCGAAATACAACTCGCCAGACCACGTGGCCACCCGACTGCCCGCCGCCGCTGCTTCTTGTTCTGCCGCGTCAAAAAATCCCGCCACCGTGCCAAACTCGACCGACGGCATAGCTGGCTGGTTGCGCAGCATGGCCACCCGCTCATACATGTCCTTGGTCGGGCCGCCGCCGCCGTCGCCGTGACCGAAGGGCATGAGCGAAACCGATGCCCAATCGTTGTCGGAAAATTTTCCGGCTGACGAACGCACTTCGCCGCCGCTCACGACAGCGTTATATGTATCGACCGGCGGGAAGTGCGTTAGCACTCGGGACCCATCTAGACCTTCCCACCAGAACGTGTGATGGGGCATTCGATTGAACTCGTTCCATGACAATTTTTGTGTCACAAATCGGTCGATACCGCAGCCGGTGAAAATGCCGGGCATGGTGGCCGCATATCCAAATACGTCGGGTATCCACACATCGGTCGTGGACACGCCCAGCTCAGATTCGAAAAAACCTCGCCCCAACAAGATTTGACGAACGAGCGATTCACCCGACGTCATATTGCCATCAGGCTCCACCCACATTGACCCGATCGGTTCCCACTGTCCGTTCTTCACCGCGTTTTGAATGCCGGCAAAAATGGTGGGGTAGTGCTGCTTCATCCACGCGTACTGGACTGCTTGACTACAGGAAAATCGGGCGTGTGGGTATTGCTCGAGATACGCCAACACAGTGCTGAACGTGCGAGCACATTTCCGGATTGTTTCGCGCACCGGCCATAGCCACGCCGAATCTATGTGCGCATGGCCAACGCCCACGATGCGGTGGGTAGCGACGCCACCCGTGGCGGCCAGGTGTGGCTCGACCAACGCCCAAGCCCGATTGATGGCCATTCGCGCGTCGACGCGACTGGAATCAATCACATTGCACACGGTCTCAAACATGCCCGCCAGACGGGCTCGACGGGGTTCGTCGTCGGGCATGGCTTGGCGCGTTTCGTTGAGCAGTTGCAGCGCGATCCTGAGTCGCCATGCTCTTTCGTCAAACACTGCGACCTCGGCTCGACTCAGTGTAAACAGGGCGGCGCCGTAGGGCTGAGCATCCAAGTCCGGATTTCCACGGCGCCCTAACCACTCCACAGGAGGATTCGCTGCGGCCTCGATGTAGTACTCGAACGGCTCGCCACCTTGCGCACACGCGGTAATCGGGATGTCATCGCGGGCCACATTGATAGCGCGCACGGGAACTCCATCGGCAGTGAAAACCAAACCCTCGGCGGTGAAGCCTTCTCCGGCGGCCGAGGCTTCGAGCCGCACACGAATATGCACTGCTTTGCCAGCCCATGATTTCGGCACGTGCCCGGTGACAGTGATCCAGGTGGTGTCCCACGCCCCTCCCCACGCATCGCCAACGCTCATGGGCTTCCAACCCGCACGCGCTACGGCATACTCAAATCGGATTGGTTCACCGTGGACGTCGAGCGATTCAATGGTGACTTCACTCGTTTCTGGGTACACCATGTGGTGCACTCGCGAAATCATGCGATCGACACGTATGCCCAGTTGCGAACGAGTTTGCAGCATGCCACGTTTTTATCGCACTTCGAGTCGCGATCCCGGGATGTGGCACGACCCAATGCGCAACGGTCGCACGACCTCGGGCTGAACGGTCGCACGACCTCAGGAAAAATGAGTTAACAGGCCGTTTACATACAGAGCAGTGCCCGACCGTCGTGAATTTGTAAGATTGCCATCGTTCGGTTGAACAACGACGTTCGCGTGAACAATTTGTTTGTTCCCATAACTTCTCTGAGAGGAAACCACGTGGCATATCGCGCTGAATATATTTGGGTTGATGGCACCGAGCCAACAGCCAAGCTCCGTTCCAAGACCCGGGTGCTCGCCGACGGCGACTCCCTCCCGATCTGGGGCTTCGACGGATCTTCAACCAACCAGGCCCCTGGCGACAAGAGCGATTGCGTTCTTCGTCCAGTATGGAATTGCCCCGACCCGATTCGCGGTGGCGATGACGTACTCGTGATGTGCGAAGTTCTGTACGTCGATATGACCCCGCACAAGACCAACCACCGTGCGGCGTGTGCCAAGGCAGCCAAGAAATACGCCAAGCACGAATCATGGTTTGGTATTGAGCAGGAATACACGTTCTTCAAAGAAGGCCGTCCCTACGGCTTTCCCATCGGTGGTTTCCCCGCTCCCCAAGGTGGCTACTACTGCGGCGTCGGTGCCGATGAAATTTTCGGTCGCGACATCGTCGAAGCCCACACCGAGGCATGCATCGATGCCGGCATCCTAATCTCGGGCACCAACGCCGAAGTCATGATCGGTCAATGGGAATTCCAAGTCGGCCCCTTGGGTCCGCTGGAAGCATCTGACCAACTGTGGGTGGCCCGCTGGTTGCTGTACCGCATCGCAGAAGATTTCGGCGTGGCCGCAACGCTCGACGCCAAGCCCATGAAGGGCGACTGGAACGGCGCTGGCGCGCACACCAACTTCTCGACCAAAGCAATGCGCGAGCCTGGCGGCATGGCCGTCATCGAAAAGGCCTGCAAGGCGCTTGGTCAAAAAGTTGATCTGCATGTGAGCAACTACGGTTACGGCATCGAAGATCGTTTGACGGGCCGTCACGAGACTGCTCCGTACAACAAGTTCAGCTACGGAGTATCTGATCGTGGTGCGTCGGTTCGTATTCCGTGGCAATGTGCCCAAGATGGCTACGGATACATGGAAGATCGTCGTCCGAATGCCAACATGGATCCCTACTTGGTGACCCGTTTGTTGGTGGAGACCTGCTGCGGCGGTCTCGAAAAGAAGTAATCGCTTCGGCGAGTTTGTTGCAATTGGGAAGGGCTCAAGCCCTTCCCAATTGCATTTTTCGGGTAGCTTTCCGTTCATGATCGATCGACTGTTGTACGGGCTAGCCGCAATAGTGCTGGCGGTGATGGGTATTGGCGCTGCAGTGTTAATCACTGGCGCATCTGATCGCTCGACTCTCGCTGCCGCGTCAGAGACGTCATCGACGGGAACTGCTTCATCGCGGTCAGACAGTTCCACAACGACGCATACGCACGACACCACCCCGGTGGCTGCCGCTGGCGATTCGCCGTGCGAGAAGTCAGGTGGGGCCGCATCTGAAGGTCAGACGGCCGACGGTCACGGGACGCGTGGTTTGGTAAGGCAGGTCCCGCTGTCGCAAGCCGATCGTGAACTCCTGGTTGCGCAACAACAACAAGCGCGTCAAGTCGCTACGAAATTTCCGACCGTAGCCGACGCTGAGAAGGCCGGCTACGCGCGCTCGACGGGCTTTGTGCCCTGTATTGGTGCGCATTACACCAACGTTTCGCTGGCGGTAAAATTCGATACCAACGCGCCGAGTGAGTTGCTCTACGACGGCACCACGCCTGACGCCAAAATCGTTGGCCTGTCGTATCTGGTGTGGCATCCCGGCGGTGCGCCAGAAGGGTTTGCCGGCACGAATGACCACTGGCATCAACACAACGTCAATGGCGGGTTGTGCATCAAAGGCTCCCTTGGCGTCATTGGCGGCGAGAGCATGAATGAGGCCACCTGCACCAGTCTCGGTGGCAAGAAGACAGTGCTGCAGGACGTGTGGATGCTGCACGACTGGATCGTGCCGGGTTGGGAATGCACATGGGGAGCATTCAGCGGCGAATGCCCAGAACTCGGTGGCGTAGCGGGTAAGTCGGCGTGGGTCACGTCATGACGATTTGTCGGCGGCAGTGCAACGAGTCGGTCCCAACAAGTCACTCGTTGGCGGCCACGGCCCGCTAGATTCTGCCCCAACTTTGGGGAGGGCCGTATGGCTGACAACGTTTCCATCACACTCGAGGACGATCCAAGTCCAATCGTGCAAATTCTCGGCGCCACACTCAAGCGCTCGGCTCGAGATGGCGCGCTTCGTAACAAAATGTCCGGACTCAAGGGCACGTTCGCGTTGCAATCCAAACTGGATCCCCAAGCAGTCACCATCAACTTTGACAAGGGCAAGATCAGTTTGCGATCGGGCATCGTGGGCGACCCAGACGTCAAAGTGACTGTCGACATCAACAACATGTCTGGCCCCAATGCCGACAAACCCAAGATCTCCGGCGCGGCCAAACACCCAGCATTCGCACTTGCGGTGGGCAAGTGCCTGGAGCCACCCGTGGGCTCGTGGCAAGACGAGGTCCGGAAATTTTGGGCATTCGCCGAAGGCACAAAGCATGGGCCCAGCGGCCTCAAAGTTGTGTGCATGGACGATGGCGTGTCAACGACTGTCGGCGATGGCAAGCCCATGGAAATTCACGGCACCAAGGACGAGCTTTTGAAAATATTTACAGGCAACGCTGTGATGGCTCAAGAGGCACTCGATGGCAAGGTGTATGTGATTGGCGATCTACCAGAGCTGGCTGTGCTCACTGGGCGATCGATTGCCTACATGATGGGGGAGGACATGCCGTGAGCAGTGCCGTCACGCCGGAGGGTTTGCATCAATGGATTGTTGACAACGACATTCACACCATCCGCACTGAAGGTATGGCGCTGGATGGTTGGGTGATGGGCAAGCAACTTGCGGCCCGCACGTTTGAGAAAAAGTTCCCCGACGTCGCTGCGCTCACCGACATGGCGTTTGCCTTCGATTTCGCCGGGACGCCCCAATTGGGTTGGTGGGCCGATTGGCGGATGCGAGCCCTCGGGGATATTTCGCAACGCGCCGACTTGTCGACACTAGTGACACTTTCCGATCGGCCCGGCGTGGCGAGCGTGATTGTGGAGGCCGTCTCACTTGATGGGACTCCTGTCCCAGTATGTGGGCGCGGTCTGTTGCGCAAGATGGTTGACAAATTGGCCGCGCACGGGTTGACCGCAAAAGCTTCATTCGAGCTCGAATTCTTTGCCTACATGGAGTCATTTCCAGAAGCGCGCCGAAAGAAGTTTCGCAATCTCACGCCTATGACCGCCAGCCCGAGCGACCTGGGCTACATGGTGATGAACGAACACGTGATGGCACCATTCATGACCGAGGTGTGCCGTCGGCTCGAGAAAATCGGAGTGCCCTGGGAAGCCTGGAATGACGAAGCCGCTCCGGGCCAGATCGAGCTCAACTTCGACCCCGCCGACCCGATCACCGCCGCCGACTATGTACACCGCGCCAAGCAAGTGCTGCGCGAAGTAGCGCTCGATACCGGGTGCAGTGTGACCTTCATGGCCAAGCCGGGTGAGCGCTACGGCTCGGGTATGCATGCTCACCATTCCCTGTGGCGCGACGGCGAGCCCGTGTTTTTTGACGCCAACGAACCTGATAGGCGCAGTGCATTGATGAAGCAGTGGATCGCCGGGCAAATCGGCTCGGTGGCTGGAGCGACGTCGCTACTCGTTCCCACCATCAACTCGTTTCGCCGCATGGTTGGCTTCTCGGCAGCACCGACCCATGTGGCGTGGGGCGAGCAAGACAAGTCGGCGGCCATTCGCACCGTAACTGGTACAGCGAAGTCGACTCGTGTTGAGTATCGCAACCCGTCGGCGGATGTCAACCCCTATATCTCGCTGGCGGTGATGCTGGCATCCGGTATGGTCGGGCTCGAGCATTCGCCCGACCTGTTGCCGGAAAGCGCCATCATGGCGTGGGGCTTGCCGCCCGGTCATGGCCCCGCACCTTTGCCGAATTCGATGATGAAAGCAGCGAAAGCGCTTCAATCGGACGACCGTTTGTGGCAGATGTTGGGTGATGACTTTTGCTCATATTGGGTCGAGTCGCGCAAGTGGGAATGGTTGATGTTTCACACCACGGGTGGCGATGCCACAGCTACCACCACCACCGACTTTGAACTCAATCGCTACTTCGACGTGGTGTAGTAGTGACACAAATGATCTGGACGAAGTAGTGACACAAATGATCTGGACGAAGTAGTGAGTCAAATGATCTGGACGAACTGGGCTGGCAACGTAAGTGCCGTGGTTGATGAAATTGTTGCGCCTGAATCGGTGGCCGAGGTACAGCGCCTCGTGAGCACGGCCGCTCACGGCGGCCGTCGGGTCAAAGCAATCGGCACAGCGCACTCTTTTAGCCGCATTGCGGTCAGCGATTCGATCGTGGTGACCACGGAACTGCTCGACCGTGTTGTCCGCGTCGATGGTAATCGGGTGACCGTGCAAGGCGGCATGAAGCTGCGCCAGCTCAACGATTTTCTGGCCACTATTGGTTTAGCCATGCGCAATTTGGGCGACGTTGATTATCAATCGGTGGCTGGCGCGATCGGCACTTCGACCCATGGCACTGGACTCGCCTTTGGCGGTATTGCCACCAACGTGGTGGGCATGAAAATCATCAACGGCCAAGGTGATCTCGTGATCATCGATGACGCGGACGCCGTGCGAGGAGCGGCTGTGCACCTGGGGGCACTTGGCATTGTCACCGAGGTGACGTTGGATTGCGTGCCTGCGTTTGCATGCCACGCTGTCGAGCAACCTGTGTTGGTCGATGACTTGATTGCTGCTTGGCCGAGCGCATTGGAAGCCAACGACCACATCGAGTTCTGGTGGGTGCCGACCAGCGATTGGGCCCTCGTGCGGGCGAACCAGCGTGGCGTAGACCGGCCAGTCTGGCAACCGCCACGACCCAGCGTGACTATTCCCGAGCCGGCGCAAACCATTTTGGGGTTGTTAGGAAAATGGGCCCGCAACACCGAGTCGACATCGGAGCCTCACCATTATCACGACCGCAGCGACCGTGTGTTTTGTTCAGAGCGTACGGCGGCGCTGGAGATGGAATACAGCGTGCCAGCCGATCGTGGCATGGCCTGTCTGCAACACGTTCGCGAGACGCTCGCCGCTCACCCAGAGTGGAAGGCGTACTACCCGGTCGAGGTGCGTTACACCGGGGCCGACGATCTGTGGATGTCCACGGCGCAGGGCCGCGACTCGATGTACATCGCGGTGCACGAAGATCCAGCCCGATCGGTTGACCCGTACTTCGCCACCGTGGAGCCGTTTATTGCCGGGGTCGACGGGCGTCCACATTGGGGCAAAATGCACCGGCAGAATGCGTCGACGCTGGCGGCCCGCTACCCGCATTGGGATGATTTTGCCGCACTCCGAAATACCTTCGACCCTGACCGTACGTTTGGGTCAGCAGCGCTGGAAGCACTACTGGGTTCGTAGGTCGCCGTTGCGTGGCGGTGTGATTGAGGAGTGGGTCGCGGCGACCGGTTGTGGGGCACTGTCGCTCGTCGTGAGGATCGTGTACGCGTTGGTGAGCGCACCCAGAAAGAGGTCGTTGTCTTCTGGGGTCGAAATGGTGACACGCACGCCAGCGCCCGCGAACGGGCGAGTCACCACTCCCAACTTTTCCATCGCCACCGTCAACTCGCCGGCGAGTGCGCCGACGGGCAGCCACACAAAATTGGCCTGGGGGTCTGGAGCGTCGATGCCGAGGTAACGCACGGCGCCGAGCACTCGCGTGCGTTCTTCGCAGATCGCTGCGCAACGTTCAAAGAGTTCGGCTTCCACGTTCAAGCTGGCCAACGCAGCCACTTGGCCCATGGCATTCACGGCGAATGGGATCAGTGTCTTGTCGACTTCGGCCACGATGGCCGGGTTGGCCACCATGTATCCAACCCGCAGCGCGGCCATGCCATAGGCCTTGGAAAACGTACGCAGCACGGCCAGATTGTCGTAGTGGCTCACCAATGCAATGCCGTTGGGCACGTCTTGGTCGGTGACGAATTCGTTGTATGCCTCGTCGAGTACGACCAAGACGTGCGATGGAATTGCGGCCATGAAGCGGGTCAGTGTCTCAGCGTCAAACGCAGTGCCGGTGGGGTTGTTGGGATTGGCCAGCAACACCAGTTTGGTGTCCGGCGTCACCGCCAGAGCCAAGGCATCGAGGTCGATAACTTCGTGGCGATTCGGCACGGTGATCGCTGTCGCACCGGCGATCTGCGTGAAAATTGGGTAGGCCTCAAAGGTGAGCCCGCCGAAAGCCACGGCGTCGCCTGGCCCGGCATATGTCAAACACAGCTGTTGGAGTAACCCTACCGAGCCGCAGCCGACCCCGATCCAGTCAGCCGTCACACCGAATTTGGTCGCCAGGCGGCTACGAAGCTCCGTGGCGCGATGGTCGGCGTAGCGATTGATGTTGAGCGCCGCTGCGGCCATGGCCGCCCCAACCGATGGCAGCGGTCCGTAGGGTGTCTCGTTGGAGGCAATCTTGATAGCTGACGAAATATCGTGTTCGACCATAGCGACTTCGGCTGACTTGCCGGGCTTGTAGGCCGGCAATCCTTGCACTGAGGAACGAGGGGTGGGCATTGCAGAATCTTGACATACGAGTGCCGCAATACCGGAGTTGCCGTGTGGTCGAATAGGGACCGTGAATCCAGATCCCATTCGTCTCATCATCGACACTGACACCGCCTCAGACGACGCCGTAGCGCTCCTGTTGGCCTGTACAGCCGACCACGTGACACTGGACGCAGTAACCGTGGTGGCGGGCAACGTGCCGCTACCACAAGCTCTCCGCAACGCGCTGATCACCATGCAGATTTGCGGACGCACCGATGTGCCGGTGTACGCCGGGTGTGATCGCCCAATGCAACGAGTGCTCGAGACTGCTCAAGACGTTCACGGTGCCGACGGCATGGGCGACGTGGGGCTCGCTCCGCCAACACACACGGCCTCGCCTGGCCACGCCGTCAAGGAATTGGTGACCCGGATCAACGACGCACCTGGCGAAATCACCCTCGTGACGCTCGGGCCGCTCACCAACGTGGCGGCTGCGTTGCAACTCGACCCTCACCTATTGCTCAAATGCAAACGCGTTGTATCGATGGCATGTTCACCAGATGGTTACGGCAACGTGAGCGACTGTGCCGAATTCAATGTGTGGGCCGATCCCGACGCGGCCAAGATTGCCTTCGCCGCGGCCAACGACCTCACCATCGTGGGTTGGAATATCTCCCGCCACGATGCGGTCATGCGGGTCCAGGACGACGAGCGGCTGGCCACAATCGGCACACTCTGGAGCGACTTCGTGTACGCCATCAATCGTGCCGTGTATCGGTATTGCGTTGACGTGAGCGGCTTTGACGGATACGACTTGCCCGACCCGATTGCCATGGCATGCGCGTTGTGGCCAGACATCATCGAGCAATCAGAACTGTTGCCGCTTCGGATTGCCGTTGGCGACGAAGCGCGGGGTGCCTCAATGGTGGACCACCGCCTCGGAGCACCCGGCACGCGTGCCACGATCGTGTGGAAAGCCAACGAGACCGCCTTCAAGGAGCGACTCTTTGACGCCTGCGCAAAGGGACCAATCGGACGTCTTTCTGACTACGTCCCTGTGGCGTAACCGGGTTCGACAAATCGTTCCTGAAGCGTGAACTGATAGATCGGCTCGGCAATGAGGCGTCTGGCAAATGCCATCACTTCGTCGACCGGGCGTGATGACCGCACAGCCAACGGGGTACCGTCGACACCAAACCACAGCACTACATTTTCGACCGAGTTGGTGAACACTGACGCGTTGAGCGGGTTGTCGGCGGGCGCACTCGGTTGAGCGCCCGTTTGTTGCGCGAGCGCTTGCTCGATGATCTCTCGCAATTGAAGAGGGAAGGCTTCGACCGTGAATGTGTTGTGGCTGGCGCGCTCTTCGTATCGCAGTAACCAGGCGACCTCAAGCGGTCGGGGCGTCGGTAGCACAGAGCTATTTCGCCATGATCGTCCGGTCGGCGGGTGCACAAGCACGTATCTGGTGAGCGCATAATTTGGCCACATGCCGTCAGGTACGTAGGGTCCAACCCCCGCATAAGAAAAGCCGGTGTTGGCAGCAGAATTCGCCACTGACGGTTCAAACACGGCCGACGCGCGCGGCAACGCAATGGTCATCGACGTGATCTGCGAGCCGACAGGAGACGACGAGGGTGGCGTGGTTGTGGGTTGCTTGGCGACCCACACAAATGCGCTTGCCACCACCAATACCCCCACGACGCGCGAGCGCGTGCGGTGAGTCGGGCCTGGTCTATCAGCCGCCGGAGAAACCGTTGCTGCTTGACGGTCGTTGGCAGTAAGCGCTGGGTCACTGGCCGCTAGCGCTAGATCGTTGACCGGGAGCACTGGGCTGCCCATCGCAGCCCGCAGCAGGCTCATGGGGTGAGCAACGGTCACGCCCCCGGCCGCTAGGTGCATTATGCATCCTGGGTTTGCCGAAGCAACCGTGACGGGTGCGTCGGCAGGCAACACCGTCGCCGATGCCGCCGCCGCTACTAGCGCCGCCACCTTGCGGTCGCGGATTGCCAACGACAACGTTGGCTCAAGCGCGCTGTACGCCCCGCCCGCACCGCAACACAGCGCGTCGTCAACTGTCTCGATCAACATGTACACCTCGCCAAGTAGAGCGCGTACGCCGACGGTCTGGCGTTGCACATTGCGTAAATGACATGGGTCCTGAACGACCACCGATGCGCTCATGGATCGCAGATGCAACCGTTTGACAAGTTGCGGGCGGGCCGCCAACCATTCGTGCACATCGAAAACCCTGGCGCTGAACCGGCGAGCGTCATCGGTATCGAGCAGATCGCCGTACTCCTTCATTGCCGCCCCACACCCAGCGGAATTCACCAGCACCGCGGCATCCGTGCAACTCAAGCCGGCAATCGTAAACTCTGCCCGCTGCACGGCGGCCTTGTGATCGCCAGCGTGATGGTGCAAGGCCCCACAGCACGGCGCTAACGAACCGCTCAACACAACGTGCACACCCGCTGCCTCCAACACGTCAATGGTGTCCTGGTGGACCTGGCGTTGCCAGACATCCATCACGCATCCCGTCAACATAACGACTGTTTCGCATTGCGCTGAGTCGGGATGCAACGGGCTCGTCACCAGAGCGCGGGTCATGTCTCGCAACGAAACCTGCGGCACGCCAAATCGTTTCGGTATCAACCGGCGCGCCACTACGGCTGCAACACCGAATGTGCGCAACATCACCGGACGAGACAGCACACCAAGCCCCACCCGAGTTGAGACTCTGGTGATCAGCGGACGCCGATGGGGGAGTGTGTTGGTCAGCGCGACTTTGGTGTCTTGGATCAGACGGCCAAATTGCACCCCGGATGGACACGCCACATCGCAGGCTCGGCATTGCACACATTCGTCAAAGAATCGAGCGGTGGCCGTGTCGAGTGGAATCGCGCCCGACTCGATCGATCGCATCAGCGCGATGCGCCCGCGTGGTGACGCTGATTCTGATCCGGTCACCCGATAGGTCGGGCAAGTTGGCAAGCACAGTCCGCAACTTACGCAGGCAGACAGTTCGTCGGGATTTAACCTAAGCGGTGTGCGTTCCACGTCTCTACCGTAGACCGTGAGA
>JAYWAI010000294.1:0-1696 GCA_043782545.1 Acidimicrobiia bacterium | reverse complement strand
GCAATGCAATGCTTGGTGCCACGCTGCGCCAAACGGGCGGGCAAATACTTCCCCCGAGCGAGGCCCAAGTGGTCGGGAAACAACACCCGGATACGATCGAAAGCGATGAGGCTGTCCCCTGTTTCCATAGACACAAAGGCTAGCCGAGAAATCGTTTGAATTCGAATGATCTTGTGCCCGCGCCACCTGAACATTGGTTGCTCGTCACACGAATCACCAATTACATGAGTGACATGTGAGCCATCATCAGGCAGGTACCACCGCGCACGTCGCCGGTAGTGCCCTCACCCATACGGTTCATCACGTAAGCAAACGTCATGTTGGCGTCCACGTCGTTGACAACCAGCGAGCCACCCCAGCCGCCCCAGAAGCAGGAACGTGGATTGGGGCTGATTGGAATTTCGGGGCTCGACAACCCGTAGCCAATGCCCAGACGCATTTTGGCGGGCAGCACCAAATCGTCGTTGTAGGTTTGTTGCTCAAAGATTCGCTCGACAGTTTTCTCACTCAACAGGCGCACACCGCGCGCCTGTCCGCCACCTGAAATCACTGATTGCACCAAAGCAATGCTGCGGGCATTGCCGTGCCCGTTGGCCGCTGGAATTTCTGCTCGACGCCACTGCGGCGTCCAGGAAAACGAGGCATCCAGCGGCGGGTTTGCCAGCGTGCGGGCGGCTACGGAATCGCTCGCTGCGCCAGGGTTGCTGAGTGGTGCCGGCGGCGGTACCACGAGCGATACGCGGCCCTCCACACCAGCGGGAGTGCCGATGTAAAACTCAGCCCCGACCGGTGCGGCGACCTCGTGGGCAAAGAAGTGGCCCAGGCTGTTGCCGGTGACTCGTTGCACGATTTCGCCTTCCAGAAATCCTTGGGTGAGTGCGTGATAGCCAGACGCCGTGCCCGGCTCCCACCACGGGGCTTGGGCACCCAACAATGCTGACACTTTGGCCCGGTCGCACAAGTCTTCGTTGGTGATCGGCTCTTGCCAGCCCGACAAGCCGGTCGAGTGGCTCAAGACGTGACGCACCAGCACGCCGGCTTTGCCATTGGCGGCAAACTCCGGCCAGTACTTCGCCACCGGCGCATCAAGATCCAATTCACCGCGGTCGGCCAACATCAGCATGCACAACGCCGCCATAGTCTTGGTCGAAGACCACACGTTCGTGAGCGTGTCGCGCTGCCACGGGGCGCCGTTGGCATCGGCATCACCGGCCCACAAATCAACGACCATGTCGCCGCCGAGAGTGATAGCAATCGATGCCCCTTGTTCGAGGCCCTGCTCGAAGTTGCCGGCAAAGGCCGTTTTTACTTGTTCGAATCGCGGATCGCACGTGCCATTGATTTGAGTCATGGCGCATCATGGCGAACCGTGAGCGGCAACGCAAGGCGGCGGCGCAGTTGTGGCTGCGTGTGCCGCGGCGTCGGGGGTCGGCGCTTACCTCAGACGGCGGCACACGAAAACGCCGGCCCGGGTTCGTACCCGCATCTTTCCGTTTTCAAAGCGACGAGCGATGGCGCGTTGGAATTCGCTTTGTTGGGCCGGCGTCGCAAATTCTCCCGGGGGATACGACAAGCCATAGCCAACGACCGCCTCTGGGTCGTCCACTATCAGGTCGTTGTTGAAAGCGTGCCACACGACCGATTCAAATTTCTCCCGCAATCGCGCCTCGCCGCTATCGATACCGAAAATTTCATA
>JAYWAI010000293.1:0-4546 GCA_043782545.1 Acidimicrobiia bacterium | reverse complement strand
GAAACGGACCCATTTCTTTGGCGGTCTCAACTGCAGCAATCACTTCATCGGTATTGGTCACGTCGGTGTGACAAAACGTTCCACCGATTTCTGTGGCGAGCGCTTGACCCTTGTCATCTTGCATGTCGGCCACCACGACTTTGACGCCGCGGGCGGCCAAAAGACGGCACGCCGCCTCGCCAATGCCTGATGCTCCGCCGGTTACTACTGCTGAAACTCCATTGATATCCATTGCCGAACTGTAGGAGAAAATTCCCCTCAATTCGCAGCCGAGCGATGCCGTTGATTCAACCAGCAGCACGCCGCCCGAAGATGCACCCAGCGGCGAGCAAAATCATTAGGGAGAACAAGTGCACATCGGAATCGTGGCGAGTCGCTATCCACCGGCAACGGGACTCATTGAAGTACAGGCGGCACGCCTGGCTGAAGGCCTCGCGGCCCGGGGCCACGCCGTCGAGGTACTGTCCACGAAGCACTACGACGCTCTTGCTGATTCTGAAATGCGCAACGGCGTCCAAGTGCGCCGATTCACACCTATGTTGGGGTCAGGCGATGAAGCAGTACCTGCAGGTATGTGGGCGTTTCTGCGTCAGGCTGAAGGTCGCTACGACGTCGTTCACGCCATTGGCGCCCACAGCGTGTCCACCGTGGCCGCCGCGCGGCTGGCCGGCAGCGCATTTGTGGTGTCGCCGCTAGACAACGGCTCGCTTCCGGTGCGATCGCTATCACCCCTGGTTCGCAACGATGCCGCCTTGACCCGAAGCGTTTTCGCTCGTGCCCAGGCGGTCTTTTGCGCCAGCGATCTCGAAGCCCAGGTGACACTCAACCTCTACCAAGTACCGATCCAACGAATCGTCATGGTCAATGTCGACGACGAAATTTCTGCCCACGAAGACGCTTACGCCGACATCGCTGAGCGCAGACGCAGGAAATCGCCGACAGGGAAATAGCCCCGACTACAACCGAGTGTTGCCCAGCCAGCTTTCATAGAGAGCGGCATAACGACCGCCGGCATTCACCAGTTCGTCATGATGCCCGGCCTCCACAATCTGACCTTTGTCGAAGACCAACACGCGATCGGCGCGTTCTGCTGTCGACAAACGGTGCGCAATCGCCACGGTCGTGCGACCTTCGCCCAGTTTCGCTAACGCAACGGTGAGCGCCTGATCAGTTTCGGGATCAACTGCGCTGGTGGCTTCGTCCAAAATCATGAGGCCCGGTGCCGAGAGTTGGGCGCGAGTCAACGCCACCAATTGTCGTTCGCCAACGCTGAGCGAATCGCCGCGTTCGCCCACTTGAGTGTCAAGGCCGTCGGGCAAGCCCATAACCCAGGCGGCCAAACCGAGTTGGGCAAAGGCCTCAACCACATCCTCATCAGTGGCCCCGTGACGCCCATAGCGAACATTTTCGCGAATGGTGGTGGCAAAGAGGAAGCCGTCTTGGGGCACCAGCCGAATGGCAGACCGCCGGCTCTCTGGGGAGACGTTTCGGAGTTCCACACCACCCACGAGCAACGATCCGGTCGATGGATCGGCGAGGCGGCACAGCAACTTCGCGAACGTTGTTTTTCCAGAACCCGTCTCGCCTACGACTGCGGTGTGGGAGCCGGCGGGCAGCGTGATAGTGACGTCCTTGAGCACTAACCCGCCGGTGCGATACGAGAAATTTACGCGTTGTGCCGACACCTCTAACGCACCGAAACCGAGGGCTACCCCATCGACTGGCTCAATGACATCGGCGGGAATGTCGAGCACCCCAAGCACCTTGCGCCACCCGGCAATCGCCGTCTGCGTTTGGTCGAATTGCTCAGACAATTCGGCAATTGGTTCCAGGAACAGGTTGATAAAGAAAATGAATCCAATCATCTGCCCGAATGTGACATGCCACCGCAAGCCCCACCACGCGCCAACGGCGGTGACCGATGCTACGGCCACGCTGCCAAAAAGGTCACCAGTCGGGAAAATGGTGGCCGAGAATCGATTGGCATACGACTTGGCCCGGTACACATCGTCGATCTGCTCGTTGAGTCGGGCCACTGCTTGATCCTCAATGCCGTACGCCCGCACCACAGCAGACCCCATAAGGAAGTCACTGGTTTCGCTCAGCATCGAGCCGA
Source organism: Acidimicrobiia bacterium (assembly GCA_043782545.1). Taxonomy (GTDB): domain Bacteria; phylum Actinomycetota; class Acidimicrobiia; order Acidimicrobiales; family JBBRKR01; genus JBBRKR01. The sequence goes on along the minus strand of JAYWAI010000293.1, from coordinate 2,430 downwards.
CTTTGGTGCGCACGTGACCGTAGGACACCACCAATCGCTTCTGCAAGAGCCGCAAGATGGGCCACATCGGAACGAGCACAATGAACGCCACGAGAGCCAAGCGTCCAGAAATAATTGACATGGCGATGAAGGCGCCCACCATTTGCACGGAGTCACGAATCCAGCTGATGCCGCCCCACTCCATGAATTGAGCCAGCTGCTCGATGTCGTTGGTGACCCGGCTCACCAGCGCCCCGCGTCGTTCTTCTGATTGATCGGCGATCGACAGCGTATGAATGTGTTTGAACAATTTCACCCGCAATCCATACAACGCGTTTTCCGATGCGGTCACGACTCGCCGATACGTGGCTCGCGACACAAGCCACGAGGCAATCACCAACACGAAAACAAACCCCACACGCGTGTATACGTACCGGGCTCGGAACCCGCCCGTGAACCCATGATCGAGCACCTGCGTAATCACCAAGGGAGTCGCTAATTTGCCCACCGCCGTCGACAATGCCATGACTGCGGTGAGGGCAAACCCGCGCCGCAATTCCGGGCTCTCGCGTATGCCGCGCCGCAGGACAGATAAGGCTCCCAGATCGCGTGTGGACTCTTCGTGATCGACGTGTACGGCGGTCATTCGTGATCAACTCCCGCGTCGGCCAGCTCAAGATCGTGCGTCTCGTACGCCCGCACCATTGATTCATATGGCCCGTAACTCAACAGCTCCTGGTGTGTACCCGAAGCCGAGATGCGACCATCTTCCAGAAACACGACCTGGTCGGCCAACGTAATCGTGCTGAGTCGGTAGGCCACGACCACGAGCGTCGTGGACAACTCGGCTCGCAACCCGGCCAGAATCGCGGCCTCAATGGTCGGGTCAACCGCGGAGGTGGCGTCGTCCAAAATCAACAGCCGAGGCTGGCGCACCAGGGAGCGCGCCAGCGCGATCCTTTGGCGTTGGCCGCCCGACAACGTGACGCCACGCTCACCCACGGCCGTGTCGTAACCGTGGGGCAGTCGTTGAATAAACCGATCAGCTTGAGCAAGGCGCGCCGCGGCTCGTACGTCCTCATCAGTGGCAGTAGTGCCGAGTGAAATGTTGTAACGAATCGTGTCCACAAAGAGATAGCTCTCCTGCATCACGAGCGCGACCGCTTGGGATCGAGACGCCGAATCAACATGGCGCAGATCCAATCCGCCGATCTCGATAACTCCGGCCTCGGGATCATCAAGGCGCACAAGCAGTTGCATGAGAGTGCTCTTGCCCGACCCCGTGGCGCCCACCACGGCCACAGATGTCCCTGCGTCGACCCGCATGGTGACGCCCCGCAACACCGGCGTGGCCTCGTATCGAAATCTCACATCCTTCAGCCGCAGGCCGATCGGGCCCCCAGGCAACACGACAGGGTGATCCGAAACCGGCAACTCAACCGGCGTGGTAAAAACCGCGTTGAGACGCTCATAGGCGCCAACGCTGCGTGGCAAGTCGGCCAGAAACCATCCAATGAGTCGCAACGGAAAGGCCAACAAATTGAACAAAAAGATGAACTGCACCAATTTGCCAACCGTGATATCGCCGGTGGATATACGCCATGACCCCATGGCAATCAACGCCAGCGCACCTAGTTCCGGAACCAGACTGAGCGTTGGTTCATACCCGGCTCGCATGCGCCCCTGTTGCAAGCGAGCCTGACGCAACAGGTCGGCGTGACGGCTTAGCCGATCAGCCTCGTGCACTTCCCGACCCAACGTTTTCACGACAAGCGCGCCATCGAAACTCTCGTGCGCGACGGCCGACACTTCACCAATCCGATTCTGAGCCAACAGCGTCACCGGTTCATAGTGTTTGGAAAACAGATGATTCATCATCATGATGATGGGCAACAGAGCGCACCCGATTGCCGCCATATACAAATCGGTGGCAACAAGCGCTCCGACTGAAAAGAGCAACAAAAGGGCCACAGCGGTCGAGTACGGAAGCGGGTGCATGGCATCGATCGCCGTTTGCACATCGGCTTCCATGTGGGCCAGCAATTCCCCAGTGGGTTCGGACCGGAAATAGCTCATGGGCAAGCTGGCGTATTTGGCGGCCACCATTTTTTGCAACGTGCGAGCCGATCGTTGCGCCGTGAAACCGGCGAAGATTCGCCTGGTGACGATGCCCGATGCCTTGATGACGGCGACCAGCACCATCACCGCGATCCAGCCCACGATCGTGCCCTTATTGACATGGCCTTTGAAAGCAGGCGCCAACACGTTGTCGGTCACGCGGGCCAACACAAATGTGCTGGCCACCGTCATGAGGGCATATGTGGCGGCCCCGGTCACCGCAAGGGCGAAGACGCGCGGGTGCCAACCGATGTACATCCGCACGAGGCGCAGACCGCGCCGCATGACATTGGTGGAGTTTTCGTCGCCCGACATAACCTACCCACGCTAACC
>JAYWAI010000292.1:0-1701 GCA_043782545.1 Acidimicrobiia bacterium | reverse complement strand
GTGCTCAACGTCGCATGGCCTCAAGACGAGTCGGGTATCGGCACGGCGCTCCCCGTGCGTGTGCAAGTGGAGCTGGGATCACTCAGTGCGCAGGATGTTGCTGTGCACGCGCTCGTTGGGCCTGAATCATCGGCGGGGTTCGTGAGCGAGCCCACTGAAATCGAGCTGTCCCTGCAAGACGGCGAGCTGTCACAGGGCCACAACACCGACTGGTTTTCGGGTGTACTAACCACCGACCACGCCGGCGTTTTAGGCGCAGCGGTGCGAGTCGTACCTAGCCATCAGGCGCTTCATCACTGGACGGACATGCGTTTGGTTACGTGGGCGTCAGAGGCACCCGAGAGCTAAAACGCTCCCCGAGGCGCTCGCTGAATTCGGCGCTCAAATCAACCCCGGTGAGTTGGGCCAACTGCGCCATCGCCACGTCGGCGTGGCGTAACGACAGCTCGACTTCGTGACCGTCGGCGTCGTCGAAAAACCACGCGCAACTCGATTGGGCCAGCAACAAATGACGATGTAGTTCGAGCCACATGGCGGCCTGCTCATCGCATCCCGGTACGGCATGGTGAATGACAAACTCGCTCAACGGCTCCGCACCAATGAGCACCTCGACGTACTCGTCACGGGCCACCCACGGTTCCCGTAGCGCCTCGAGGGCCTGCTCATCGGTCGCATCTACTATTGCGGCGATAAGCCATGACATGGCCTCACGTAATGGCGCGCGCCACTCCTGATCAGGGTCGGTGCCGATGCCAGCCTTGCAACCGCAGTCGCTTCGCCAACGTTCGATGCCGTGCTCACAACTCCACGAGGAATTTTCGCGAATCTGGGCAGTCTCAGACTGAGGTTGGTCACGCAGCCAAGCCCCGTATGTAGTCATGTCGTCGTGCAACGCATCAACGGCGAACGCCAACGCCATTTCGGAGAATTTGTGATGATGCCCAAATGTCTCGGCGTCAGTGGCAATCGATATCAGCCCGCTCTCGCCGACATCCACCGTGAACGCCTCAGCCATCTCAGCGCCCGACCGCAACAGTTCGCCGAATGCCACCCGATGGGCCAATGACCCGTCATACGGAAATACGGCAATGCTCTGGCCCGACGGCAGTTCCACGCGAACTGCTTGGCGTTTATTGTCAACATCGAGCACTTGGTGCGGAGCCACGATGGTGTACTGAATCCCTGCCGCGGCAAGGGTCTCCAGTGTGGCGGTATCCACAGCCGTCTCGGGCAACCACATACCTTGAGGCCGGCGACCGAATCGAGAAACAAAATCGGCTATACCCCACCTCACCAGCGTGGCCCGGTCACGTGCCGACGCCAATGGCATGATCGCATGCACAAACGGCTGAGCGATTGCGCCGCCGTGGCCACCATGGCGAGCCGATGACGCCGCATCGCCGGCCTGCATCGCGGCCATCACGTCGGGGGCGAAACGGTCGAGCCAGATTGCCAGTGTTGGCCCCACATTGAAGTTGAGCCATGCGTACAAATTGAGCGACTTCTCCGGCTCACCGTCTGCCCGCAAGATTTGTGCAGCACCCATTGGCCGGTAGCACTCGTGCGTGATGCGAAAGTTCCAATCGTGATGCGGAGCGGCCGTTGGCTCGACAGGAGTGTCTCCGGTGAGCGGATGCTCGCGCGGCGGTTGATACACGTGAGCGTGGATCACCACGCTCATGAATTGGCCCGTCGATACAA
>JAYWAI010000291.1:0-31465 GCA_043782545.1 Acidimicrobiia bacterium | reverse complement strand
TCGACGACACGTCCAGCGAGTATTCGCTCACGCTCGATGTCGTGGACCTTCCAGGCGTGCTGCATGCGGTGACCGGTGCCTTTGCCGCGCATGGCGTGAGCATTCGCACCGCCGAGCAAGACGGTCTTGGCGACGATGCCCGCCTTGTTTTCATCACCCATATCGCTAGGGAATCCGACGTGCAAGCCACGCTCGCCGCGCTGCGCAAACTTGACGTCGTGAAGCGCGTTGGCAGCGTGTTACGAGTCATTGGCGGCGTGTGATGCGTTACGTGAGCACCCGAGGTGCTGCCCCCGAATTGGGCTTTGCCGACGTTTTGGTGGCCGGGTTGGCGCGCGATGGTGGGTTGTATGTGCCGGCCGAGGCACCCATTTTCGCGGCCGACGAGTGGGAGCGTTTGCGGCCCATGGCGTATGTTCCTATGGCTATCGAGGTGATGTGGCCCTTCGTCGAAGGTGATATTGAACGGGCCGATTTCGAACGAATTGTGGCTGACACTTACTCCACATTTAGCGCACCCGATGTCACGCCGATCACGCCGCTAACTAACGGCATACACATGCTTGAGTTGTGGCACGGGCCCACGTTGGCGTTCAAAGACGTCGCGCTTCAACTAGTGGGTCGGCTCTTTGATCACGTGCTCACGAAACGAGACGAACACGTTTTTATCATTGGCGCGACATCAGGCGACACCGGCTCAGCGGCGATCGATGGTGTTAAAAATTGTGAGCGCGTGAAGATTTGCATCATGCATCCCGCTGGTCGGACCAGCGAGGTGCAACGTCGACAGATGACGACTGTGGACTCGCCAAACGTTTTCAATATCGCCATCGAAGGCACGTTTGACGACTGCCAAGATTTGGTCAAAACGCTCTTTGCTGATGAGGAATTTCGAGACGAGATGCGTCTCTCAGCGGTCAACTCGATCAACTGGGCCAGGGTCATGGCCCAGGTGGTGTACTACTGCTATGCGTCGCTGCATCTCGGCGGCTCGGCTGAACATCCGGTTGATTTCACAGTGCCGACGGGCAATTTCGGCAATGTGTACGCCGCAGTGATCGCCAAGCGCATGGGCGCACCGGTGGGTCGGTTGATCATTGCCAGCAATAGCAACGACATCCTCACCCGGTTCGTGGATTCCGGCGTGATGCGCCAAACCGGTGTGGTCGAGACGCTGAGCCCCAGCATGGACATTCAGGTGTCCAGCAACTTTGAGCGGTTCATGTTCGATGTGGTGGGTCGGGACGGGGCCGAAGTGGCGAGTCGCATGGCCGAGTTTCGATCAACGGGTGAGATTGCGTTCTCACCGGTTGAGATGGCAGACGTTCGTAATTGGTTCGCCGCGGCCAGCTTCGACGACGACGAAACCACCCACTTGATGGCGAAAGCGTTCGCGAACGGGGTCACGCTTGACCCTCACACGGCTGTGGCCGTCGGCGCTGCGAAACGCTTCGCACGTGGCGGCACGGAGATGGTCGTAGTTGGCACGGCGCACCCGGCCAAGTTTCCCCACGCAGTAGAGCGGGCAACCGGCGTGCATCCCCAATTGCCCGCGCATCTGAGTGACCTTTTTGAACGGCCGGAGCACTTTGACGTGTTACCGGTCGACCCCGAGTTGATTAAAAAATATGTTCGCCGTATTTCTTAGCGTGCAGGTCGCGCGTCTGCTCGAGCCAGAGTTCGCGCCCGATGCGATCGGGGTGCCGTTTGGCGATGAAATTTGCACGGTGGTTCGTTTTTCGTGAGGAGTGCTGATAGCTTGACGTCGTTGTCCTCGGCCGGTTGATTAATCGCCAGCCTTTTGGACGCCCCCCAAAGTGTTACGGCGATGCAGCGTGTCTGGTACCGCCAATGCGCTCAAGGGTGTGTTTACTCCCAACTTTTTCCAGGGGAAAGAACGAGGTACCGCATGAGCGGTGACTCCCAGTCACTAGATATTTCCAAGCTCGAAGGCAAAGGCCGAGACGAGCTTGCCGCGATCGTGTCCGCCATGGGTGGCAAGGTCACAGCCCGAGCCACTAAGGCCGACATTGTGTCCACGATCATGGCAACCGCAAGTGGCGAAGCGCCTCCCGTTAAGGAGCGTAAGCCCAGGGCCAAGAAGGCCGATGCCGAGCCAACGGCCCAAACCGCGGCGCCCCTGGCGGCGGCCTCGGCACCCGTAGTTTCCGTGGCGCTGGCCTCGGCAGTTGCGCCCGCACCGGCTTCTGAACCGTTGGCTGCCGTGGCTCGTCCCCGGCCCCGCCCGATGTTGAGCGAGCCAGAAGTACGAGTCTCCCCGGTCGCCGTTTCGGCGCCAGGGGTGGCCGAGCCCAAAGCCGATTGGGAGTCAGCCGCTGAGTCATCCAACGCTGCTCACGAGGGCGACTCTGGCCAACGCAATGAAGGCGAATCCGCCCAACGAAATGGCGGCGACCGCAACGGCGGCCAGTCGCGAAATTCAGTTGCGGTGGCAAACGGCCAGAACGGCAGCACGAGCAATGGCCAGGGCGCTTACGACGACAGCGAAGGTGGCCGCAATCGGCGTCGTCGCCGTCGGGGGCGCGACCGCGACCGAGACGGCGGGCCAGAAGGCCAAAGCCAAGACGGCGCAACGCAAGATCGCCCCGCCCAAGACCGTGCCACTCAGGATCGCCCAACCCAAGACCGTGCCACTCAGGATCGCCCAACCCAAGATCGACCAGCGCAGGATCGCCCTGCCCAAGACCGTGCTCCTCAGGATCGTCCAAGCCAGGGACGTAACGATCGCAACGATCGTGGCAATCAAAATCGGTCCGGCGGCAACCAAGATCGCCAACCAGTCGACCGCGGGTTTGAGCAAGGCCGTCAACGATTCCAGAAGGGTGGCAATCGCGACGATCGTTTCGACGCCGACCGTGATCGCCAAGCCGACAATGCCACCTTTGAAGGCGAGCCGTACGGCGTGATGGGGATCGTGGATCTCAAAGATGACGGTTTCGGGTTCCTACGTGTCAACGGATACTTGCCCAGTCGTGACGATGCCTACCTGTCGGTGCGTCAAGCCCGGCAGCACAACATCCGCAAAGGCGACCAGATCTACGTGATGGCTCGCCCCGCCGGGCCTCGCGAAAAGAATCCGGCCGTGCTCACCGTGCAAAGCATCAACGGTAAAGATCCCGAGCAGTTCCGGGCTCGCAAGAAATTTGAAGATCTCACCCCGTTGTTTCCCGATGAGAAACTACATCTCGAAAACCCGGTCAACTCTGCCGACATGACGTCGCGAATCGTGGACCTCATTTCGCCGATTGGCAAGGGCCAGCGTGGCCTGATCGTGTCGCCGCCAAAGGCTGGTAAGACGACGATTATGAAGACGATTGCCACGTCGATTGAGCGCAATCACCCCGATGTGAAACTCATGGTGTTGCTCATCGACGAGCGTCCAGAAGAAGTTACCGACATGCGCCGGACCGTTAAGGGCGAAGTGATTGCGTCGACGTTTGACCGACCAAGTGAAGAACACACATACGTCACTGAGCTGTGTCTTGAGCGGGCCAAGCGCCTCGTCGAGATGGGCCAAGACGTCGTGATCATTTTGGACGGCATCACCCGATTGAGCCGGGCTTACAACTTGGCCTCGCCCACCAGCGGCAAAATCATGTCCGGTGGTATTGATGCCGGCGCTCTGTATCCTCCCAAGAAGTTTTTCGGCGCCGCTCGAAACATTGAAGAAGGAGGCTCGCTCACGATTCTTGCCACTGCACTTGTTGACACTAATTCACGTATGGACGATGCCATCTTTGAAGAATTCAAAGGCACCGGCAACATGGAATTGCGTCTCGATCGCAAACTGGCCGAGCGGCGTATTTACCCGGCTATCGACGTGGACGGTTCATCGACTCGACACGAAGAATTGCTGTTCCCACGGGCTCAATTGCAACAGGTTTGGAAGCTGCGCCGGGTGCTCAACGGCTTGGCCGAAGGTGGCAATGGTGGACCCGGGCTTGAGCTTTTGATCGACCGTATGAAAACATTTAAATCCAACGACGAGTTTTTGGCCGAAGTGGCCAAGGGCCTCGCATCCGCCGGCTAGCCGGCGAACCCAGAAAGCAACCCTCATGAAGACTGATTTGCATCCAAAATACGACATCGTGCGCGTGACGTGCTCATGCGGAAACGTATTCGAGACTCGCTCGGTGCGCAACGCCATCAGCGTCGAACTGTGCAACGAATGCCACCCATTTTACACGGGCAAGCAAAAGCTCATCGACACCGGCGGCCGTCTGGATCGCTTCTCGAAGCGATACGGCACTCGTAAGAAGGCCTAACTCTGGCCATTGCGCCCGAGCAGCGTGCTGCGCTGCTCAGTGCAAAATTGCGAACTCTTGCTACCACCCATGGGGTGTCGGGTGACTCCCGACCCTTCGCGGGTGGTGCCGCGCTCGTAACCGAAACGGGATGCTGGATTCTCGCCGACACCAACCCGATGCGCTCCTTGGGCCCGGCGCTATTCGTGGCGACCAAGGCAGCGGCTACGACACTCGACCTCGTGGTCGACGATGCCGCTATGGCGGCCGTTCTGGCCCGGCGCGCCGCATTGTTTGACATGCGAATCAACGTGTGGTGCGTGTCGGGCAATTCACTGGTGGCGGCGGTGCCAGCACCACCTCTCGTCGAGGTCGGTCTCGATGGCGTCACCGAATCTTTCGTGCCCACCATCGTCGGAGCTGGCGCGGAGCCCATCATCGAACACGGCGTCTTGACCGCCGAAGTGCTGGGCCTAGAAATCGCCAGAGTGGTGCCCAGCGACATCGACCACAGCCCGACGTTGGCACAAGGCGTCGGGCGTTTCGATCGCGAGGCCGGCATGTTGCTCAACGGGGCCGGGTTGCCCACCATGCCCCTCGAAGCGCTGGCCGCTCAAGTGCGTTTGGCTCGCCAAATCGATTCACCCACCGATCGCATGGCCCGCATCGGCCGAGAGCGACTATTGAGGTCGCGATTGATACTGGACCCATCTCTCGTCGGCCTCGTGCACCTTGAAGCGGCGCCGCCTCCAGTGCTACGCGAGGGAATCTTGAGCGGCGTGCCGTGCGTGGCCGTTGGGCTGGGTGCTGATGGGCGTCGAGCAGTCGTGGTGTGTTCAAGCGGAATTGATCCGGATCTGGTGCCGTTTGCCGCCGACGCTAGAGCCACGCTGGCGGCGACGAATCCGGATCTCGACGACGCCGACTTGCTGCTGGCTCTCGTGCAGCGCGATTTGCACCCCATGACGCAGCGTTTGGCGGCCATGGTTCTTCAGCCCGCGGTCGTGTGCCCGGTAACCTGACTGGGTGCTTGAACGCCTCGCTGGTCTAGAAGATGAATTCGTCGCGGTCGAGGAGCGCCTTGCTACCCAAGAGGTGTTGAGCGATTCCAAGATGCTGCGCGAGGTGTCCAAACGACACAGCGACCTGGAAGCGATCGTCACCGTGTACCGGTTGTACCGGACTCGCATCGAAGATCTCGCCACGGCGAAGGACTTTTTCAACAATTCGTCCGGTGAAGAACGCGAAGAATGGCGTGCCGAAATTTCTAGCGCTGAAGCCGATATTGAAGCGTTTGACGAAGAACTCAAGATGTTGTTGCTTCCTAAAGATCCCAACGACGGCAAGAACGTGATCATCGAAATACGCGGAGCGGAAGGTGGCGAAGAGGCGAACCTGTTTGCCCGCGATCTGTACAGCATGTACATCAGCTACGCCGGTCGTATGGGTTGGAAAGTCGACACCATGAATTCCGATGTGAGCGACATGGGCGGCTTCAATGAAGTCACCATTATGGTCAAAGGCGACTCGGTGTGGCGGCGGTTGAAGAATGAAGGCGGTCCGCATCGAGTGCAACGAGTGCCAGTCACTGAAGCGCAGGGGCGCGTCCACACATCGTCGGCCACGGTGACGGTTTTGCCAGAAGCCGAAGAAGTCGACATCGCCATCGACATGAATGATCTTCAGATTGATGTATTTCGGTCGGGTGGCCCCGGGGGTCAGAGCGTTAACACCACCGACTCGGCCGTGCGTATTACGCACAAACCAACGGGCACCGTTGTGTCTATGCAAGACGAAAAAAGCCAAATTCAAAACCGAGCTAAAGCGTTGCAGGTGTTGCGTTCTCGGTTGTTGAAGGCCGAACAAGATCGCCACGAAGCCGAGATGTCAGACGCCCGTCGCAGCCAAGTCGGCGGTGGCGGCCGGAGCGAAAAAATTCGCACGTACAACTTCAAAGAAAATCGGTTGAGCGATCACCGCATAGGCTTGACCTTGTACAAGCTCGACAAAATTTTGGGCGGCGAACTCGACGAAGTCGTGGATGCGCTGGTGGCCGACGAACGCGCCCGCCAACTCTCTGGCACAATCGAGTAGTGGACGAAATCCTCACGTGGCGAGATGTCATCGATGAGGCCGCCGACGTGCATGTGCGGCTCGATGTGCGGCGGGTCGCCGCGCATGCGGCCGGCGTCTCGATTGGGGAGTTGTCGATGCAACTCGATGAGCCCGTGACGCAACGAGGCATTGCTTCGTTTGATGGCATGTTGATTCGGCTCAACGCCGGCGAGCCGTTGCAGTACGTGCTCGGTTCTTGGGGTTTTCGTCACCTCGATTTGATGGTCGACAAACGGGTGTTGATTCCGCGGCCCGAGACAGAAGAAGTTGTCGAAGAGGCGCTGCGACTTGCCGCGCCATTGCCTCGCCCGTTGACGTGCGTCGACCTCGGCACAGGGTCTGGCGCGATCGCACTGTCGCTCGCACTCGAGCTCAAGGGTGAGGTAACGGTATTCGGTACCGACTTTTCACACGACGCTCTCGCCGTAGCCAGCGCCAATCTGACGGCGCTAGGGACAGTCGTGGCGCCCAAGGTGCGGTTGGTGCAGGGTTCGTGGTGGGATGCCCTACCGGCCGAAATTCGGGGCGCTGTTGGGCTTTGCGTTGCCAACCCGCCTTACGTGGCGACTGGCGAAACGCTGCCGGCCAATGTGGTTGATTGGGAACCCAGCGACGCCTTGTTCGCCGGCCCCGATGGGCTCGACGACTATCGCGCAATTGTCGCCGACGCGCCCTCGTGGCTGATGCCGCGTGGTGTGTTGGTGATGGAAATCGGCTCGGCGCTAGGCGTCGCCGTGAGCGAATTGTGTGTAGCGGCTGGACTTACCGATGTGCGCACAACCGCAGACCTCTCAGGCCTCGACCGCATCGTGACCGCGCGCCGCCCGGCCTAAGAGCGGCGTCCAGTCGGTCTTTTTAACTGCTCCGAAGCGACAAGGCAGGCTCTATGTGCGCCGCCCGTAACGCCGGAAATACACCAGCCAAAAGCCCAACAATCGCGCCACCGATTGGGGCCAGCGTGAGGGTGCGTGGATCGATCACGGGAGTCCAACCTTTCGACGCCGACACGAGACTGATCGCGAACACTCCCAGGGCCATTCCCAGAAACCCCCCGAGCAGTCCTGTGGCCGCAGATTCCACCATGACGTGCGCCGCCACATGGGTGGGGGTGGCCCCGAGCGCTCGTCGCAAACCGATTTCGTGTTGCCGTTCCAGCACGCCCACAAGTGCCATGTTCGCAATGCCGATGCCGCCGATGGCAAGCGAAATGAGCCCCATGATGAGGAGCAAATTGCGCACGCTGGCCGCTACTGTCTTGCGCACGTACACGGGCTCGGGAGGTGCTACGACCTTTACGGCGGAAGGGTTTGACGGCGACACGGCCAATTGGGCTTGTTGCGCGATCTGGCGTACCGCTCCTGGCATGGTGCGCAAAAAAATGGAGCTCGGCTTCTTCGTATTGAAAAGTGCTGCCGCCGTATTCGACGGAATGATCACCGAGTTTTGTAACTCGGCGTGTGTGTCGCTGTCGTCGAAAATGCCGGCTACGGCGAATGCCTCGTTGTTGAGTTTGATTGCTTGTCCGGGTCGGATGATGGCAATGTTGAGTCGCTTGGCGGCATCGGCACCGAGCACTGCCACATGGTCGGCTCGCGTGTTGTGGCCGGCGTCATAAAAGCGCCCGTTGGCAAGGTGAGCTTGAATGACGTTGAACATCGTCGGGTCTGCCGCCACGACGTCAATCGACTGAAGGCGAGTGTCGTCTTTGGGGGTCGAGCGGTAGCCGCGAGCGGAAACCAATCCACCTTGCGAAATGACGGCCATCGATGCCGCGGTGATGACGCCCGATAGGTGCTCCACCCGATGTACCGATGCCCATGTGAGTGGCGACGCCCCGAAGCCAATGCTTTCGTCGACACTCGATTGGATCATCATTTGCGTCGGCGCGAGCGTTTGCAGTGTCGACACGATTTGGTCGCCCGCGGTATTGGTCAGACCGACCGTTGCCACAAGTCCGCCGATGCCCAACATGGTGCCCAGCGCAGTCATAAAAGATCGGGTTGGCCGTGCCGCCAAGTTGGCCATCGACTCGCTGAAAAGGTCGCGCGGTGACAGGCGATATTTCATGCCGTTGCCACGCCGGAGTTGGCCGTCAATCGTGAGTCGTTGGCCACTCGACCGTCGGCCAACGAGATGATTGATTGTGTGGTCGCGGCCACGACGGGGTCGTGCGTCACCACCACAATGGTTTGGCCGTTGTCGCGAAGTTCGGCGAGTAGTTCGATGATGATGGCCGCATTTTCGGAGTCCAAGTTGCCCGTGGGTTCGTCACACAACAGGAGCGCTGGCGCTCCCATGATGGCCCGGGCGATGGCGACGCGTTGGCGCTCGCCGCCTGACAGTTTGAATGCCTCAAACCCAATCCGATGGCCTAGGCCGACGCGTTCGAGTGCCTCGCAGGCACGGGTGCGCCGGCCCGCTCGACCCCGACCCAAATAGAACTCGGCCATCATGACGTTGTCTTCGATCGTGCGACGGTCGAGCAAGTGAAATGACTGGAACACGAAGCCGATGCGTTCGCCTCGGAGGCGGCACCGGTCGCGTTGTGAAAGCGATCCCGTGTCGACTCCGTCGAGTTCGTAGGTGCCCGCCGATGGTTGGTCGAGGAGTCCAATGAGATTCAACAGCGTCGACTTGCCCGACCCCGATGGGCCAATGATGGCGGCATGCTCACCGGTCGCGATTTCGAGATCGACGCCGCGCACTGCATGCACCGGCACGGGCCCCGGAAACACTCGCTCGACACCAGCGAGCCGCACGACGGCGTGGGTCATGGCAGCCCCGGTTGGGTGGTGGCCGATTGAATTCCGACCACGACTTGATCAGTTTCCTTGAGCGTGTCGGTACCGATGGGTGTTACTTGGGCGAACCCGCCCGCAGTAACGCCCGCCTTTACGGCAATCTTTCGACGCATTCCCGCCGAATCGACGACCTCGAGACGGCTGGTGCCATCAGCCAAATCGACGAGTGCTGTCACCGGGACAGCGAACACTTTTCCGTCGGTAGATTGCGCGGTGATTGTGACGCGAGCCGATGAGTCGACGAGCTCGGCAAATGGTGCGCTCGATTTTGGTTCTATCAACACTTCATCGAGACTGATCGGTTTGGAGAGAGTTGTCGAATCATCGGCCATGACGGTTCCGTCGATTTGCGTGCCGTCGGGTGCGTCGATCTTGATCTTGGCGTCGGCGGTCAGCCGTTTCTTTGCTTCAGCCCCCACGCGGGCCCGCAGCACCACAGCTGACTGAGCCAGCGAGAACAGTTCGCCGGTTGCTGTTGCACCCACCGACGTTTTGAGACCGACGATTTTCGACGGGACATCGGGCACGAAAACCACTTCGCCGGCCGGCACCACAACCCCAACTGTGGCCCCAAATTTTGCCAAGGCCTTGTTAGCTGTGTCGAGGTCGCGCTGGGCCGACGTGAGTTGTTGGCGCAAGCTCTCGGGAACTTCTGGAGTCTTGGCCAGGGCGAGCCGCTTCGTGGCTGAATCGCGACGAGCGGTTGCTGATTCGATGCCGTCTTTGCCGCTGGCAAGGATCGCCGTTTGAGCTTGAACTGATTGTGTGAGGTGAGTCTCGGCATCCTTGAACGCTTGTTGCAAAACAGCGTCGGTTGGTGTGGCTTCGGCGGCCGCTTTGGCGGCGTCGCGTGCGGCCTTGGCAGTAGCGACCGTGCCGTCAGCTTCGAGGTTCGCTTTCGCAGCGTCGTCGATGGCCCTATTGAGTGCCGAACGCGCATCGACAAACGATGCCTGGGCGTCGTCAACTACGTCGGGCTTGACGGTAGCGGCCTCGGCGATGGCTGCTTGGGCTTGGCGTACCGCGATCTCGCTCGAACTCACGCGCAGGCCAAGTTCATCGAGTTGTGTGATCGCTGCACGACCAGTGCTGGGCGTGACGAATCCGAGTTTGGTGTACAACGCAGTAATAGCCGTTTGCGTGCCGGCATCGAACGTGCGTGATGGCGCACCGGAAAGAAGCCCAAGCCGATGGAGCGACTCCTGCAGCTGGTTCACATCGTCGCCCGTGGCCCCAGGAATAATCGACCGATACATCGGCTGAGTGCCTTTGAGTACGATGACGGGGCGGCCGGCAACCTCGATCAGTACATCACCTTCGGCGACGGAGCGACCAACTACAGGCGTGCGGGTGACGACTTGTGCGCTGGTGGCGTCGTCGGCACCACCCACAACGCCGGCGAGGGAAACAGCGCGAGCCGAAGTGAGTTCAATGGTGCCGCGCGTGATGATGGAATCTTCGAGGGTGCGGAACTCGACTGGCGCCAAAATGTCGGTTGGGCCAGGGATTTTGGATTGAGCGTTGCGAGTATCGGGCGTTGCGAAACCCCGTCCAACAAGGAATGCTGCAACTGACATGGCGAGTGCGAAAGCGATGACGAGAGCCAGGCCTTTCGACCTCAGTGACCTGTTGATTTTTTGCTCCGACATGTAGCCCCAAGCGTGAATGTGTTGCGTTCTGACTCTTGAACCGCCGCGGCGGACACTATCCCTTTGGCTTGTACCCTTCGAGAAAGGCCTTTTCGGCTTCGGCTGTCACGGTACTTTCGATGTCCTTCATGTACTCGTTATAGCAATCACGGTCGGCAGTGGCAGTTGAACGTTCACGAGCAAGTGTCGGCTCAAAGTCGGCGTCGTCTGACGGGCGGTGCTCGCCCAGCTGTCTGATCGCGAATTGAGCAGACGCCGAATCTGGGTACTCGAATCCCCTTGAGCTCATGCACTTCGACCAGCCGGCAGTGGCAGAAACCATGCGTTGGTCATGTGCGATTGATAGCTGGACAGCACCAAGTTGCGACTGAATGGTCGGATCCGAAAGGTAAACCGTCGGACCCTGACTCTGGGCTAGCGCCTTGTTTGCGCAACCCGTCGGTTGTGTATTTGGGTTGGGCGGGCCGGCGGGCAACTGACCGTAGAGGTCCTTCTGGAATTGGCCTTGGTCCTGGGAGTTCAGCGATTGCTTGTATTCGATGTTGGGATCGGGAGTGTTGATCGCAGATTGTTGCGCAGCCGAGAAGGGTCTGGCGTTGAGAATGCCGTAGCCATATTGCTCGGCAAAATTGTCCAACCGATAGTCATTGGTGGGGTCGTGATCTTCGACTGGTCGAACTTTGAATGACTGGTATTGCCAACCGAGTTTGCGCATACAGTCGGCCGTGGCATCGGCAACACGTTGTGCTTCGGCTGTGCGTTCACTCGCAGTACCGAACACGGTGTCGACAAACGACTTTGGCTCCGGCTTCGACCCCGGCACGGTCGAAGCCAGATCAGTTTGACGAGGTGCCGAACCGCCATGGGTTGTCGGCGCACCCACGAGCGTCGAGCCCGAACTCGGAAGTGCAGTTGTGGGTTTCGAATGTCTGCTCGTTGCCGTGCACGATGCTATTGCCAGAGTGAGGATCGTGGCTGCGAAAACCCTATCGGTGCACCTAAATACTTGGTATCGATTGCTCCTTGATTGGGAAGCCGGACTTAAAGCTCTTGGTGGTGCGAAGCGATACTTCGCACCACCAAGCCCTACGTCAATCCCAGCTTCCTTCATTGCCATAGCTGCCGTACTTAGGCACGAACACGCCCGCCCAATAGAGCCCGTAGTAAAATGCTCCTGTCACGTACGAGGGGTGCCCGGTTATATATGTCACCGCCGAAGGTGCTGCGCCGCAACTTACGGCGTAGTAGGTACTTGGCAATCCGGGGTTCACGTTGCCCACGCAGTATGAGCCATTTGAAAAACCGGCCGTAAACCGGATATTCCCGTCGTTTTGAGCGAAGCCCGTGGAGACAATGATGTAATTGCTTCCATTGTATATGAAGGCAGACGCTGGTGAACTCACCATCCCTACCGCTCCGACTGCAATCGACAGTGCCGCGACCAACTTTCTTATTGCTTTGTTCATAGGGTTCCCTTTGCGGATGTAAACACGCAGCCTATATCGAAATCGTCGAGTTCAACTCACCAGAGACCAAAAATTTGATTAATTTTCACGCCGCTTTACGTGGCATTTAAATCCAAATTCGCGCTCGGAGTAGGTAGCCAGCGTCGGTAAGTCCAGCTACGGGCACACGAGGATTTTGGCGTGGCGTTCTGGGTCGGCGAGGTCGCGGAAAGCTTGGGGCACGCCGTCCACGTCGACGGTGCCGGTGATGAGCGGCTCCACGTTGAATTCACCCTCGGCAATTGAACGCAACGCGCCGCCGAATTCCACCGGGTCGTAGCCCAGCGCGAATTGAATCGTGAGTTCTTTGCTGATGCCAATGATCGGGCGTATGGCGTCACTCTCCATGCACACACCCACAATCAAAATACGAGAATCTTTCGGAGCAGTGAGCATGGTGCGATCGATCATGTCGGGCACGCCAACGGCTTCGAATTGCACCACGGTGCTGCGTCCGTCGACGCGATACCACGCCTGAATACCGCTCTCGTCGCGAGGGTCAACCACGACATCGGCACCCATCGTGGACGCCAACGCACGGCGACCTGGCGAAAAGTCGGCTGCAATGATCGGCGAAATTCCCTTGGCTTTGAGAGCGGCAATGCACGCCAGCCCGACCGGGCCGCATCCAATCACCACCGCTGATTCGCCAGGCACGATCTTGGATTTGTTGACTGCATGCACACCCACCGCCATAGGCTCGGTGAGCGCCGCATGTTGATACGACAAGCCATTGGGCACCTTGGTACACAGCATGCCGCTGAGCATCATTTCCTCGCCGTAGCCGCCTGGATACAGGTTGGAGTAGCCAACGGCATGGACGCCACCGGCATCGATCGCAATGGGCATACTCACCACGAGATCGCCCTCTTTGAGGTGCGTGACACCGGCAGAGAGCTCGGTGACCTCGGCACAAAATTCGTGACCCATCACGATGCCGCGATCCAAATCGGCGGACACAACGCTGACCGGCGCAGGTGGATTGTTGGCCGTCATTTCGTCGCCCAGCGATTTCATTCTGTGGGCGTGTCGCAGATAGTGCAGATCGCTCCCGCAAATGCCGCAGGCCTTGACCCGCACCCGCACCGCCCCGTCGGTCATGGAAGGAAGGGCGAAATCTTCGACCACTAACTCGTTGCCATGCATGACTGCTGCTCTCATGAAAACGAACCCTACAAGGCGATCAAATCGAGCGCGCTACCCGGCTAGCCGCTTCATACAGCTCAGTCTCGTTCAACGTCGAATACGAAAATCGAGCATTGGCGTTGGGTATCTGATCGATGGTGAACGCGCCACCTGGCACGAAGGCCACGCCGTTGTCGAGGGCTCTGGCCAACATCGCTTTCGTGTCGGTGACGCCGCTGAAAGTGGCCCACAGAAACATGCCCCCTTGCGGGCGATGAAAGGTCATGCGGTCGCCGAGCAGGCTGTCGAATGCGTCAGCCAGGGCGTGACATCGAGCGCGATACATCGGCAAAATACGTGCTTTCTGCGCTTCCAGCCAGCCGGGCTGGCTCACGATATTGGCTAACAGTTGTTGGGCAAAAGTCGACGTGTGCAAGTCGGCGGCCTGTTTGGCACGAGCGACCATGGCCATCACCGCGGGTGGCCCGATCATCCAGCCGACGCGAAAACCCGGCGCAACGATTTTCGAAAACGTGCTCAGGTACACCACGTTGTTGGAGAGGCTGGCGATCGATGGCAGCGGCTCGCCTTCAAAACGGATGGCGCCGTACGGGTCGTCCTCGAGAATCAGAAGCCCGTACTGATCAGCCAGTTGGGCAAGCAACACTCGACGCTCTGACGACATCGTCGCACCCGACGGGTTGTGAAAGTTGGGCACCACGTACACCAGCTTTGGGCGTAGGCCATGGGCCAACTTCTCGGCCAAGATTTTAACTTGCATGCCATCGTGATCGCCAGGGATGACCTCAAAGCGGGGCTCAAAAAGTTCGAGTGATTGCACGGCACCGAGATACGCCGGCGATTCGGTGACGACCACGTCACCAGGGTCCAGGAAAATTTTCGCCATCAAGTCGAGCGCCTGTTGAGACCCATGAGTGACCACGATCTCGCCCTCTACGGCGATAGGTCTCCCAAATTCTTGGCCGTAAAAGTCAGCAATCCACGTGCGCAGATCAAGCACGCCATCGGTGGCCGAATATTGCACCACTTTGGGGCCAAACTCGCCCAGTAACCGGTCTGCCTCGCGGCGCAAATCGGCCAACGGGAAGCTTTCCGGTGTCGGTAATCCGCCAGCCAGCGACAGCATGTCAGGCATCTCGGTGACCTTGAGCAGGTCTCTAATTGCTGAGCTGCGAAGGCCTCGGGCGCGAGTCGCAAAGTCGGGAAGTGTGGGCTTCGGTGATCCAGTCACGTTGCAAGTGTGTCACGAAACCGAAAAACGAATTCGAATTGTTCAAATCTCTTGGTCAGTGGCCGATAGGGCAAGTGATCTGTGACATTCCGTCACGTGCGAGGAGATCCGAATGGACCGACTAACACGAATTCGCAAGGTGCTGGCACTGCTGGCTGTACTTGCGGGCCTTGGCTATTTGGCTGTGCGCGCCACCCACTTGGGGGGTGCCGTGGCCTGGTTGGCCTGGCCTCTGTTCGCCATTGAGGTGTGGGGCTTTGTGCACTTCGCCTTCGTCGTGCAGCAATTGTGGCCGCATACAGCGCCGGAGGTCTCGCAACATTCTGCGTGCGACGCATTCGATGTGATTGTGCCGGTGGCGGCCGCGGCGACGCAGATGGAACTCAACGCCGTGCGCGCCTCGCTCGTTGGCGCCAAGGCGAGCGCCGGGTCGCGGAACCTCAGCGTCGCGTGGGGTTCTCATCTCACGGCCCCGGCAACACTTGAAGATCTCGCCGCCGAGTTCGGTGCGGCTTTTGTGAAGGCCGATACGCCGGGCGCGGCGATTCGTGCCGCATGGGCGCATGGCACGACCGGCGTCGTGGCCATCGTGGATCCGTCCTACGTACTGACCGCTGACGCTCTCAAAAACGCATCCACATTGGTGGACCATGAATGCATTGCTGTGGTGTCGTGTGACGAACCCAACGATGCTGCTCGCTTCGCCATCACCAACGCTGGCGCCGGAGGATCGGCGTCGATCCCCCGTGGCATTTCACTCATTCGCCGCACCCTGTGCGACGCCGTTGGCGGTATCCAAGGTCGGGGTGCCTGGCGCGAACAAACAACGCTGAGCTTCGTCCGCAGCGGATATTCGATTCGAGTAGCGGGTGATGCACTCGGCGCCAGCCTGGCGGCAGAGTCGATCGCTCAAGCACAACTTCGCGCTATTGAGCGCGTGCGTAACAGCATGGCTGCCCTTGTCCAACACGGGTCGCCTCTGCGGTCGCGTGGCTTTGGCGTGTCACGCCGCATCACCATGATCGGCCGACTTGTGGCACCGCTCGACGGATTGCGGCAGGCGGCCCTGTTAACCATTGGAACAGCGATCGCCGTGATCGGGCGTTTGCCCATCAAGATGAACGCACTGTTGCTTGTGGGTGCATTCGTGCCGTGGGTCGTGCTGAGTGGCATCGCCATTCCGGCTTTGACGGGCTTTGTGTCTAAACCGGGCGATCGTACGCGTGATGCTATGCGTCGGGTCGGAGTTGTGTTCGGGGCGATTGGCGGCGTTCGCCGGAAGGCCGCATTCGCAACCGACATGGGCGGCGTCAAAGCGCTGAAATCGCAACGCACCCTCGTTGGTTTTGTCATTGCTCTTGACCTGGCCATGATCGTGCGCGGCGTGGCGCAGAAGGCCAGCATTGGTTTGCATCGCCTGCCCAACGCACCGCTCGGCATGATGTTGGCCATCATGGGCTTCCAGATCATGATGGCTTTGGACGTGTTGCAGATGGTCGTACGTCGTCGCCAACGCCGGACTACCAATCGTACGGCTGTGCGCATGAGCGCCACTTTTGAAGGCAAGAGCGCCGTCGCCGTTGACGTGACCCCGAGCGGTTTGGGGATCATGACCTACGGCGAGTTCGCCCCGGGTACCACCGTCACCGTCGGCCTGATTTTGGGTGGCGTGCCGATCGAAGTAGGTGGCGTGGTGCGTTCAATCGTGCCCCAAAACGCTCCTACTGATTCACTCATCCGCGTCGGCGTGGAACTCACAACAGTGGCTGCCGCGGCGTTCGACAAACTGGTGTTGTTTTGTCACGGTGGGCTGGATTCAGCGGCCGTGCGCTACACACCAAAACCAGTGGCCCAAGGCGCTGGTGTTAAAGCCCCCAAGGGTCAATTGGCTCAACGGCCGGGTTTGCGCGCCGCCAGCATTTTCGCGTTCCTGGGAATTGCTACCGCAATGGCCCCTCCTTATTACGGCGCCTCAGCGGCCGTGACGACAGGCGGCACCATTGGTGGTGTCGTGTTTCAGGACTTCAATGCCAACGGTAAGTTGGACACCACCACAAAAGCAGGCGCTGTTGATGTGGGCATAGGTGGCGTCACACTCAAGATCACCTGCGTCAAAGACACCGGACCCGACAACATCGTTGGTACAGCCGACGACGTCGCGGCCGACCCCATCACGACGGTAACTAAATCTGATGTGGCGACCCTGGGTCAGTGGGCGATCGTGACGACGAGCCTCCCGTGCCGCGTCGAAATCGATCAAACGCAGGCCGCGCTCACCGGGTTCCAAGAAGGTGCTCACGGAACTGGTGTTGGACAGGCTGGGTCGAGCGTTCAGTTCATTTCGACGGCCACCACATCTCTGAATTTTGGTTTCAACAAACCCAATGACTTTTGCCAAGACAACCCAAAGCTGGTTGAAAACTGTTTCGTATACGGCGATCAGGTCAAGGGCGTTTCGGCCAAATTGAGCGTCCTCAAAAACTTCAACTACGGTGCCTACGGCTCGCTTTTTAGCGCCAACAACACTGAGAACCCCGTCAACATGGCCAACGCGGCCGATATCGGGACGACGTTTGGGCTGGCCTATAACCGAGTAACGAAAACCGTGTACGCCAGCGCCATGCACAAGGTCTACGCCGGCTTTGGCCCGGGTGGCCCCGGCGCTATTTACGGAATTTCCGCGACGAGCGATACTGCGAATTCCACGACGGTCACCACTGTCACCTCTGCCCCGGCTGCGAGTGCCAATGGCGTGGCCAACTCAAACGGCGCGGCCGCGAATTCGGCGACAAAGACCGTGACCACGACCACCAACGTGCCAGCCGCCACGGTGTTCGCCACGATTCCCGAAGCTGGCACTGACGCTCGTTCGGCGTTCGTACCCAACGTGGATTTGACGGCTGGTGTGTGGATTGCTGACCCGACGTGGGACACCGTGGGCAAGAGCTCATTGGGCGACATTGAAATCTCTGAAGACGGCTCGACGTTGTGGGTGGTGAATCTCAACAACCGCAAGCTGTACCCAGTCGACTTGGTGACCAAGCCTGGCGCCGTCGGCACTCCAGTTGCGATACCACTGGCCGCCGGTGCAGCAGTGACATGTGCCGCTAGCGACGTACGCCCGTACGGGCTTGGCCAGAAGGCCGGTCTCATTTATGTCGGCGAAGTGTGTTCGGCGCAATCGACGGCGAAGGCCGCCGACCTGCGCATGTACGTGTACACCTTTGATCCCAAGGCGCTCACCTTTTCAGCGAAGCCCGTCTTCGAATCGTCACTCGTATTCAAACGCGGCCAGCCGGGCAACGGCTGTGGTGTTGGCGGCGTGACCGCTGGCGACTGGCACCCATGGGCGACCACGGACACCTATGCGGTCAAGAGTGGCAGCGCGTGTGCCAATACACAACCGATCTTGAGCGACATTGTCTTTGACAACAACGACATGATCCTGGGTTTCCGTGATCGATTCGGTGATCAAGCCAGCGAGGACCATCCCTTGGGGCATGAAGGCGTTTCGGCTGGCGACATTTTGCGAGCCTGTGGGAACCCGGCAGCGGGCTGGAAACTCGAAGCCAACGCCACATGTGGAACCATCACCACCAAAGGTGCCGGCAACAACCAAGGTCCAGGGTCGGCGGCCGTTGGTACCGCCGCTGTTACGTACGGCGAGTATTACTACAACGAGCAATTCAGTGGCAATCATGGCGAAACCTCGATGGGCGGGTTGGCCCAAATTCCGGGATTCCCCGATGTATTGAACACGGTATTTGACCCCAACTACGGCAACGGTAACGACTGGCGCGCTGGGGGTTTGGCTTGGGAGAGCAACGCCACTGGCTACACCAGCAACTGGTATCAACTCTTCGATAAGTGCGACTCGTCTGGCTTGAGCTGCCCGGCCGGACGCACCCGAATCGGCACCTTCGGCAAGGTAAACGGCGTCGGCGATGTGGTTGCGTTGTGCGATATGGCGCCCATCGAATTTGGCGATCGCGTGTGGGTTGACGGCAATAATAACGGCCTCCAAGACGCGGGCGAAAAGCCGCTCGCTGGTGTTGCCGTGAGTTTGTACGCCGCCGACGGAGCGACACTTCTGGATTCGGCAATCACGGACGCCAACGGTTTGTATCTCTTCTCGAATGACACCCGATTCGCGGCCACGGGAGCATTCCGCTATGGCGTCACCAAGCTAGTGAACAACACCGATTACGTCATCCGGATCGCCAACTCGCAAGGCCCGTCGCAACAAGCGGCACTCAAGGGCTACAGCCCGGCTACTCCGAACCAAGGTGCCAACTTGGCCGGCATTTCTGATCTCGATAAGACCAAAGATGGCGCTCTCATCCACGGCGAAAACGCCACTATTGACTCTGACGGCCTGCTTGACGACTCAGCGACGAGTGTGAACGCTCGAGTAAAATCGGGTACCTACGGAGTCAATAATCACAACATCGACTTTGGCTATGTCAGTGGGTTTAGCCTCGGCAACTTTGTGTGGGACGACGTCAACAACAACGGTATCGCCGACGCGGGAGAACCAGGTATTGACGGCGTCACCGTTAATCTGTACGCCGACGCCGACGCCAACGGCGTCCCCGATGGAGCCGCGCTACAAACGCAACTGACGAGCTCCGGCGGCTACTACTTGTTCACCAACCTGTCGGCCTTTACCTACATCGTGGAGGTCGTCAACCCGGCTGGCATGGTGTCATCGACAGGCACTCCCGGCTCGGCCACGGGGCCTAACGAACTCGGGACAACGAGCGGCACGTGGGTGGCGCCAACGGTGCTCACCGATGGCCTCGACCGCGGTAACACCACCGGCACCACCACGCGATCCAAACCAATTCCGTTGAACGGCATTGCTCTACAGCCGACAAAGGAACCAGTGACGCCAGGCCATCCAGATCTGGTGGGCACACCGGATGAGCGCACCAACTACACGGCAGATTTCGGTTTCATCACGCCGCTATCGGTGGGCAGCGTGGTCTTTGCCGACGCCAATAAGAACGGCGTGAAAGACATTGGCGAGGCGGGCATTGGCGGCATCGCCGTGCGCCTGCTCAGCGGTGATGGAAACGTGTTGGCCAAGACCGTGACCGACGCTAACGGGCTGTATATCTTCACCTATTTGAATCAAGGCAAGTTCATGGTGGAAACCGATTTGCCTGCGGGATATTCGGCCTCGACGTCGTCACGTTCGGCGGTATTCGCGGTAACTCGCGGCGGTGCGCCGGCCGGGTTGCCGAAAACGCTACCGGCTGGCGTGACCGACCCAGCACCGGCTACGAGCGCGTACTACAACGTCAACTTTGGCTATCTCAAGCCTGTCACCATTGGCAACTTCGTATGGGACGATCTCAACGACAACGGCGTCCAAGACGTTGGCGAGCCGGGCCTGGCCAAAGTGTCCGTGCAATTGACCGATGTTGGGCCTGACGGGAAACAAGGCACCACTGATGACAAAGTCATTTCCCAATCCACCACCGACGATAAGGGTTACTACTCGTTCGCGGGTTTGCCCAACGGCGTCTATTTCGTAACCGTGACCACGCCACCTGGCTATCGCTCCTCGACCGGCGGCAACAACGACCCCAACGACAACGTCAACACTGACGACAACGGCCCTGACGCCAACACCGGCGATATTCGTTCGTTGCCGCTCAAAGTCGTGGCCGGCTCCGCCCCGATCAACGATGGTGACACCGATGCCAACACCAATCTGACGCTGGACTTCGGCATGTTTAGGCCGACTGCGTCGATAACGCTCAAGGCGTACACCAACGGCTGCGACGCTCAAAAGGGAACCGGTGTCACGGGCCCGACCGGAGCCTGTCCGAAAGATGACGGTGTCAACAATCCCGTTGTTGCCGTTGGGTCAGGCGTGGAGTGGACCTATATCGTCACCAACACTGGCACTGTGCCGCTCGGAAAAGTTGTCGTGACCGACAAGCAACTCGGCGCCGGTGGCGTGTCGTGCCCCGCGTCTGAACTCAAAGCCGGCGCCTCGATGACCTGCAGCGCCAAGGGCAAAGCGATTCCGGGTCAGTACGAAAATTCGGCCACCGTCACTGCGGCCGGTGAGACCACCGCGACCAAGGTCGTAGCGCTCGAGACCAAGGCGGAACACACCGATCTGTCGCACTACTTCGGCGGCGCGGCCAAGTTGTCGATTCGCACGTACACCAATATTGCCGACCCGAATGGTGGCAAGAACTTGGTGGCCGACGACCGGGCCGACGCTCAATCGGCAGGCGGCGCTGACCCGTCGTTGAACTACGTGGTGCCCGTTGGCTCCCCCGTGTTTTGGGCCTACGTCGTCAAAAACGAAGGCAACGTGGACGTGAAATCGTTAGCCGTTACCGACGATGTGATTGGCGCGATCACCTGTCCCGTGACCTCCATTGCCGCCGGTCAATCAGTGACCTGTGTTGGCAAGGGCACCTTGAGCAAGGTGGGTCAATACACCAACTATGGTTCGGCGACCGCGGTCGATCCGCTCTCGGGCGCCACGATTTCGGCCACCAAGGACCCCACCAACTCCTTTGCCTTTTCCGCCGCGGTGACGCTCACCAAGCTCACGAACGGGTGCGATGCCAATAAGGCCACCGGCGCCGATGGGGCCACAAACTGCCCCAAGGATGACGGCACCAAAAACCCCGTAGTCGACGCGGGTAGCACCGTCACGTGGACGTACGTGGTGAAGAATACGGGCAACATTTCGATCGGCGGCCTCGCCGTGACCGACGACAAAATCAAGCAAGATCAGATTGATTGCAACGGCGCTGTGGCCGGAAACGGCCAGCCGATCCCCGTCATCGCACCAGCGTCCTCGGTGACATGCGTGGCCACCGGAATCGCCACCAAGGGCCAGTACACCAACAACGGTCTGGTGACTGGCGTGGCCACCGACGCCAAGGGCAACAAGGTTTCTGACACCGGCGGCAGTGCCGTTGGTGTGAAGGCAGCTGACGCATCGAACTACTTTGGCCGGGTCGCCACGGTTGGCGATTTCGTGTGGAACGACACCAACGCCAACGGCATTCAAGATGCTGGTGAGTCGGGTATTCCCGAAGTAAAGGTCGATCTCTACGATGTCAGCACCAACAAAGTGGTGGCCAGCGTGGGTACTGACAAGGACGGCCGCTACTCACTCGCGAACGTCGTGCCCGGGAAATACTTCTTGGTGTTCACCGTGCCCAGTGGCTGGAATATTTCCGATCCGAACCAATCCAAAGACCTCAAACTGGGTACCACGATTGACTCAGACCCCTATACACAATTTGATCCGAAACTCGGGCAATGGCGCACGGCGAACTTTGCATTGGCCGGTGGTCAAAACGACACCTCTTGGGACGCTGGAATGTGGCGCGCTGCGTCGTTTGGCGACCAAGTGTTTTGGGACAAAAACCACAACGGTATATACGAGCCCAAGGGTGTGAAGGGCGGCGGCGACGACAACGAAACCGGCGTTGCTGGCGTCACGGTCAAGCTGTTTGACAGCCGTGGTGTGGAGGTAAAAATTGGCGCAGACGGTATTTTGGGCACGAAAGACGACGCCCCCGGCGGAGTGGTTACCGATGCGAATGGCCATTACCAGTTCACCAATTTGACGCCCAATACGTACTCGGTGCAATTCTTACCTGGAGCGTCATGGAAGTATTCGCCGGCCTACGCCACCAACGAAGAACAAGACTCCAACGCTGACCCCCAGAGTGGCCAGACCAAAAACTTCACGCTTACTTCAGGTCAAAACAACGCCACCATCGACGCCGGTATATTCCACGACTCATCGATCGGTGATCGCGTATGGGCCGACCTCAATGGCAACGGAATTCAAGATGCCAACGAGCCAGGCATTGCTTCGGTTCGGGTTGAAATCTGGACCGCCGGCAAGGACGGCAAGCTCTCAACCGACGATGACCAACTCGTGGGTCTTACACAAACCAACAGCAAGGGCGACTATCTATTCAACGATTTCAATGTCGATGGCGGCGTTGTCTCCGGGCAGAGCTACGACGTGCGTGTGCCGTCAGACAGCGTGACCGCCATGCAAGCTCCGCTCGTAGGATTGTTGCCGACCCAAGCATTTGCCACCGATGACACCAAGCGCGACTCGAACGGGCAGCCGCAGGGTCTTACGTCGATCGCCCACGTAACAGCCCCGATCGAAGGTTTCGACCAAACGTTTGACTTCGGATTCCGGCCCGCGATGTCGATCGGCGATCTTGTCTGGAACGACGTCAACAACAACGGTGTTGCTGACAAGGGTGAACCAGGTATTCCGGGCGTGCTGGTGTACCTCTATCACGACAATGATCGCAATGGTGTGCCCGATGGTGGGCCCATTGACAAGCGGCTTACCAACGACGCCGGGTACTACCAATTCACCGACCTATTGCCCGGCTCCTACATTGTGGAGATCCCGCAATCCGATCCTCTAAAGGGGCTGATTTCCTCCACTGGAGCCAATGGACGTACCGACGGCCCGTACGAAGGTGACAACGTACCGTCGCCCGACAATTTTGTTGACGGCGTTGATCATGGGTACGTATTCAAAGACGTCGTGCGGAGCAAAACCGTCAACCTGGATCCACCGGCGACGTGGCCGTTGGACCCAAATATGGGCCTCGAGATAGCGGCGCGTGCCCCTCAACAGGAGTTTGCTGCCATGGCGGTGGCGTTTGTGGAGGGCGACTCGGTACAAAAGGTGCGCGAGGTTCAAAAGAAGGCCAATGAAGAAGAGAAGATTTCAATACTTGCCAAGGCCGAACCGGCGCAATCGGCGATCGAAGATCCTGTATACCACCCGATTGATCCCACAAAAATTGGAGTGAAGAGCAGTGGGTTGACAAATCAAACGGTCGACTTTGGATTCTTCCGGCCGCTGTTCGTGGGGAACCTGGTATGGATTGACGCCAACAATGACGGGATATTCAACGAGAAGGAGAAGCCGCTGCCGGAGGTGTACGTCCATCTGTACACAGAAAAGGGCGAACTTGTCGCCTCGACGAACACCGATGGCGAAGGCCACTACCGCTTCGACAATCTGGCGCCCGGCCGTTATTACGTAGCCATCGATACGCCAGACGGTTTGGTGTCATCGACCGGCGCGACCGCCAAAGCGACAGGGCCCTTTGAACCGGCACCGTCGATTGACCAACTCCCTGACGACAACGTGGATCGTGGCACCAACGCCGACAAGCAAATTGTCTCGCAGGTATTCCTTTTGAACCATGCCGATGTCATTGTCAGTCAGGAAAAAGTTCGCTATGTCGAGGGCGCCAAGGCCGAGAAAAAGCTCAGCAACGAACAGCTCGACATCTTGCAAAAGCAGATCGATTCGTGGGACGACTCGCGGGTCAAATATCTCATGGAAAAATTCGGCATGAACGAAGACGAGGCCCGCAAGTACCTCGAGCAGCTTCGCGAAAAGCTTCTCAAAGAGATCGAGTACCTGCGTCAAAATGGTGGCGACCAGTCAGCGGTCGCGGCCGTGGCCGCCGACGCGTCGGAGAGACAAGGAGCGGAGAAACAAGCCGCAGAGAAGCAGGTGGTCGAGATTGAATCGCTGCCCGCCGGCGTCGGCTCGCTCGACAACATCGACTTCGGTGTGACGCCACGGGTGAGCATTGGCGACACCGTGTGGAGCGATCTCAACAACAACGGGGTGCACGACGATGGCGAACCAGGCGTGTCGAACGTACAGGTGACACTCGCCAAGACTGATGGGACCGTTGTTGCGACCACGACGACCGATGAGAAGGGCAATTATCTGTTTGGGAGCTTGCCGCAAGACACCTACAACGTGTCAATCGGCGTACCTGCTGGCATGCGAGTGAGCTCGGGCACCTCGGCCAAGACTGACGTGAAATTGTCAGCCGATGATGCAACTGTCGACTTCGGATTGTTCACCCCGCACGCTGGAATCACCCTCAAGAAATACACCAACGGATGCGACGCACAAAAAGCAACGGGCGACGCTGGCCCGACCGCAGACTGCGGCAAGGACGATGGCATGAACAATCCGCGAATTCCGGTCGGGGCCAACGTCACGTGGACCTACGTTGTACACAACACCGGCAACGCACCGCTGAGCAAAGTGGCCGTCACCGACGATCAAAAGGGCGTCGCCGTAACCTGCCCTGGCGATGCTCTCGGCGTGGGTGCGAGCATGACGTGTACCGCGTCGGGCAAAGCGATCGCCGGCCAATACGGCAACACTGGATCAGTGACTGCCACTGGCGAAATCGCGGCTGGAAAAGTCAACTCGTTGTCAGACACGAAAGCCATGCATGACGAATCGCATTACTTCGGGTACCAGGCATCGATGACGATCAAGAAATACACCAACGTCACTGACCCCGGCTCGGGCAAGGGTTCAACAACCGAAACCGATGACGCGCAAGCACCCGGTGGCATCAACGCCAAGGCCAATCACATCGTGCCGCTGGGCTCGACCGTATGGTGGTTGTACAACGTTTCCAACACCGGCAACTCGACGCTCGGCCACATCTCGGTGAGTGACAGCAAAGAGGGCGGTGTGAAATGCCCCAGTGACACCCTGGCCGCCGGCGCGTCAATGACATGTGTCAAATCGGGCACGCTCACGGGTGCGGGCCAGTACACCAACGACGCTGTCGTGGCCGCCGACAACACGATTGACAACACAAAACTGGCGACGGTGAGCGACCCATCAAACGTGTTTGTGGCCGACCCGAAACTGTCCATGCACAAACTTACGAATGATCGCAGTGACAACCCCAACGTCGACGCGGGGTCGGTCGTGAAGTGGTCGTACCAAGTCAAAAACACCGGCAATGTGCCTTTGGCCAAGGTTGCCGTGACCGACGACAAGGTCGCCCAGGACTCGATTGATTGCAACGGCAACGCGCCCGGTACCGGGAATCCCGTTGCATTGTTGCCGGTCGGCGAATCGATCACCTGCTATGCCTCGGGCACCGCGACCAAAGGCCAATACAAAAACCTGGGCACTGGATCAGGAACCCCGGTGGATGACGGGGGCACTGCACTAACGACCACTGCAGGCAAACCAATGGGCGCGGTGACGGCTTCGGAGTCCTCATCGTACGTTGGCGAAGTGGCATCGATTGGTGACTATGTGTGGCACGATCAAAATGCCAACGGAATTCAAGATGGCGATGAAAAACCGATGGCCAAAGTGGTGGTGAATCTCTTGGGCTCGGACGGCAAGACGTTGGCGACGACGACGACGAACGACAAGGGCCACTACCAATTTGTTGACTTGAGCCCGGGGACCTATCGCGTGCAATTTATTGCTCCAGAAGGTTGGCGTATTACTACCAAAGGCGCAGGAAATAAACCGACTCTCGATTCCAACCCGATGCCGGCGAATGGCATTACTGACTCAACCGTGTTGTCACCGAACGAGAACGACACCTCGTTTGACGCCGGGATGTACCAGCCAGCGTCGATTGGCGGCTATGCCTGGGACGACCGCAATCGGGATGGATTGCAGATGCCCCTTGGTGCCGATGGTATTGATGGGTCTGGCGATGATGAGCCCGGTATTCCAGGCGTGGCCGTGTACTTGCTTGACAGCGAAGGAACGGCGATCGCCAAAACCAAGACTGACGACAAGGGCCGTTATCTCTTTTCTGGCTTGGTACCCGGTAAATATTCGGTCGCTTTCAGTCAACCTGTCGGTTGGTTGTTTGCTCCTGCCGGCGCGGCAGCGGCGAACCTAGACTCCAACGCCGATCAGGCCACTGGCCACACGTCGACATCGATCATTTCGTCGGGTCAGGTTGATGACACGATCGACGCGGGTATGTATCAACAACTCACGCTCGGTGATCGCGTATGGGTTGATCTGAACAACGATGGCATCAACAACGGCAAAGAGCCCGGCCTGGCTGGCGTTGCGGTGCAGTTGTGGAACGCAGGCGGCGACGGTGTTGTCGGATCGTCTGACGACAAATTGGTGGGCACCACGACGACCAATGAGAAGGGCGATTACCAGTTCAATGACGACAACACCAAGGGCGGAATTCTGCCCGGTGTTCGTATGAGCATTCGGATTGGCGACCTGGCGGGCGAGACGCAACAGAAGGCGTTGGCGGGACTAGTCCCGGCCCTCGCCAATGCCCGGCATGATGACTTGGTGGATAGCGACGGTGTGCATGGTGACGGCGTCGTCATCGATGCCTTCACGACGGGGCAACCGAATACCAACGACGTCACGCACGACTTTGGATTCACGCCGACGTATCAACTTGGCAATCTGGTTTTCAATGATGTCAACAACAATGGCGTGTTCGACGAGAAGGCTGGCGAAAAGGGCATCGACGGCGTGACTGTGTTGCTCTACGCCGATAGCGACCACAACGGTGTGCCTGACGGCGACCCTGTCGCTAAACAGGTAACGACTCAAGGGGGGCACTATCTGTTCAGCGGTCTGACCTCGTCGGGCTACGTGGTGAGCGTTGTGACAACCGATGGACCTGTGCAGATGATGTTGAGCTCAACAGGTGTGAATGGTGACATCAGCGGCCCCTTTGAACCCGCTCCATCACCTATGAAAAACGCTAGCGACAACCAAGACAAGGGCACCCAAACCAAATCCGACGTGCGTTCTGGCACTGTTGATCTTGGTCCCATAGAAACCTGGTCGGCTGAGTCGGGTGACGATCCGCGTGCGAACGCGACCGTCGACTTCGGCTTCTACACGCCGTATGAGACGGGCAACTTGGTGTGGAATGACGCCAACAACAATGGAGTGGTCGACAAGGGTGAAACCGGCATTGCCAAGGTGCAGGTGCGCCTCATGCAAGCTGGCCCCGACGCCAAACCGGGCACCGGAGACGACGTAAAAGTTGCCTCGGTGTTTACCGACGACAAGGGCAACTACCAATTCACTCGTCTGTCTGCCGGCGAGTACTACACCGAGATCGACGCCCAGCCAGGCCTGGCGACGTCTTCAGGCGCGAACGGTTTGGCGGTCGGCCCGTATGAGCCTGCCCCCGCGTTGACAGTCGACACGATCGACAGCGCCGATCGCGGCACTGCAGTTGGTGATGTGATTCGCTCAAGCGTGTTCCCTGTTGAGGTGGCTGCGGCAGATCGCAATCGGGTGGACTTTGGTTTGTATGCCGCGGTTTCGGTGGGAAATTTCGTCTGGAACGACACCAACAACAACGGAGTGTTCGATTCCGCTACCGAAAAGGGAATGCCTGGGGTCGAGGTGCGAGCCTATGTTGGCGATCAGTTGGTCAACAGCACCACTACGAATGCCGATGGCTATTACCACTTCAGCGGCCTGCGCCCTGATGACTATCAGATCGAAATCACGATGCCCGATGGCTACCGTTCTTCTGCTGATGTCAACACCTCCGCCGATCCCAACAACGATGTGAATAGCGACGACAACGGCATCGGTACCGGCGGCGGCAAAGTCCGTTCGGGCACCGTGACGCTCACCGTTGGCGGCGAACCAATAGCCGACGGTGACAACGACTCGTCGTCGAATTTGAGTGTGGATTTCGGCATCTTTGCGCCGAAGGCATCGATGACCATCACGAAAACGACCAATGGCGTCGACAACCTCACGGTTGCTTCGGGGGCGGCGATCACATGGAGTTACACCGTAGCGAATACGGGAAATGTGCCGCTCTACAAAGTCGTCGTGACCGACGATCACTCCGACGTTTCGGTGAAATGCCCGGCGTCGGATTTAGCCATTGGTGACTCGATGACGTGTACGGCAACGGGCATCGCGGTTGCTGGTGCCTACGCCAACGTGGGCACAGTCAATGCCTTCGGTGAAACCATTCCGGGTGTGACCGGCCGAGCTCTCAAGGCCGTGTCTGACGCCTCGAACTACTTCGGCACGGCGCCTGGATTGTCGGTCAAGAAATACACCAACGTGGGCGCCGACCTCTCGGGTAGCGCTCTGTCATTTGGTGCTGCCGACGACGCCGACGTACCCGGAGGAAACGACCCAACCGTGGGCCATGTGGTGCCGGTTGGTACCGCGGTCACGTGGGTATACGTTGTCAAAAATACCGGCAACATTCCACTGGACACGCTCCTGGTTACCGACAACGATCCTGGGCTGCTCATCAAGTGCGCGGCCACCACCCTGGCCGCCAATGACAATGCCGCCAACGGCCCCGACGAGACAGTGTGCACGGCCAGTGGTGTGCTCAAGACGCCGGGTCAATACGTCAACGTGGGCATTGCGTCGGCCGCCGACAACACCACCACACCAGGCACTTCGATTGCTCAGTCAGCGAGCGATCCATCGAGTGTATTTGTGGCTCAACCAAAGGTGTCGATCCGCAAGTTCACGCAAACACATGACTCGGCTGGCGATGCCACCACCGGCGATGGAGCATCTCTGGCCTTGGGCGGCAAAGTCACCTGGCTCTACGACGTTGCCAACGATGGCAACACGGCGCTTATCGATGTCGCCGTTGCTGACGACGTCGAAAAAAATGTCGTCTGTCCACAAACGACGTTGTTGCCGAAACAGTCCATGCAATGCGAAGCGCACGGCGTGGTGAAGTTGGGCAAGTATGTCAATAACGGCACCGT
The DNA here is from genome assembly GCA_043782545.1 of Acidimicrobiia bacterium. Taxonomy (GTDB): domain Bacteria; phylum Actinomycetota; class Acidimicrobiia; order Acidimicrobiales; family JBBRKR01; genus JBBRKR01. The sequence continues at coordinate 2,179 of JAYWAI010000291.1, read as the reverse complement.
GACCGCCGCGCCTGCCGACGATTCGCTCAAGGCCCTTGCGGCTCCTGGCGCCAAACTCATGGACAAGGTCAACGCTACTGATCGTTCGGCGTACGTTGGCGTGGGTGCATCGGTTGGCGACCGGGTGTGGCTCGACCTCAATGCGAACGGCAAGCAGGATAATGGCGAGCCTGGTCTCAAATCAGTGACCGTGAATTTGCTCGATGAAGGCGGAAAAGTGGTGCGCACAACGACAACTGATGACAGCGGTGCCTACGGGTTTGTGGACGTGCCACCGGCGCGCTACTCCGTTGAATTTGTTGCTCCCGACGGGTACCTGATGTCGTCACCACTCACCAACGATCCCTTTGATCTGGCCATGGGCGACAAGCTCCTTACCGTCGATGCTGGCATGTACAAGCTGGCCCGTTTGGGTGACCGCGTATGGTACGACCGCAATGGAAACGGCGTTCAGAACGACGGGGAAAAGGGTCTGAAGAAGATCCCAGTTTCGTTGCTCGACAGCCATGGGGACACGGTCGGCACCACGACAACAGATGACAACGGCGACTACGTGTTTGAGAAACTCAAGCCGGGTTCATACGTGGTTGTGGTCGAGAAGCCAGACGGCTACAAGAGCTCGCCGAAGCATGTTGGCAACGACCCCAAACTGGATAGCGACTTCGATAAGGTCACGCATCAATCCAACGCCATCGTGCTCAACAGCGGCGATAGTGACACCACGGTTGATGCCGGCTTCTATCTCACGATCAGCATTGGCGATGTGTTGTGGATTGACAACAATCACAATGGCGAACGAGATCCTCGCGAACCCCTCGCGCAAGGCGTGACTGTGGTGCTCTACGACGAGTTCCACAATGAGGTTGGGCGCATGGACACGGGTGCTGACGGGGCGTACTTGTTCAACGACCTGATCCCCGGCCGGTATGCCTTGGACTTCTTGAACTTGCCGCCAGGCGAGACACCGTCAGATGGCGGTGGCGATCCGGGGTCAACGACGACGACAACCCAAGCGTCAACGACCGTCCCGGTGGAAGAGTCCACGCTGTCAGTCGTCCAGTCGTCGACCACGGTGGTTGTTTCGGCCACGACTGCGACCGATGCGACGACAACCGTGCCTGTTTCGACGACGACGACCGCCAAGGAGTCCTCGACGACAGCCTCGAGCTCGACGTCGACGCCTTCTACGAGCACGAGCACGAGTACGAGTTCGAGTTCGAGTTCGACGACACAGCCGACGACGACAACGGCGTCGACCACGACCACGACGACTCTGCCGACAACGACGACGTCGACCACGACGACTCAGCCAACTACTACGACTGCTTCGACGACGGCAACGTCGAGTACGTCAACGTCGACCACAACCTCGACTACCACAACCTCGACTACCACAACTAAGCCGACGACAACTACGACGGGTAATGAAACGACGTCAACGACTGGTGTCGGCTCAACGACCACTGCATCGGTGGCTTCGAGCTCTGCGCCCGTATCCTCGACAACCGCTGGCCCCGAGACACTCAGCACGACGGTCGGCGGTGTCATCGAAGTACTCGATGCCTCGACGGTGAAGTCGCCTCACATCGGTATTCTGCCGCCTGAATTGCCCGCCGGTGCCGCCAATAATGCGTCGGTGCTGGGCAACGAGGTGCAACACTCGGCTTCCAAGTCGTTGGCCTCTACGGGTAGCAACGCCATCAGTTTGGCGGTGTGCGGCTTGGCGCTGATTGCCGGCGGCGGCTTGTTGATGGGAGCGACGTCGCGGCGTCGGCGTCGCGCCTAATCGACGGTGATCGTGCCGTCTGATTCGAGGCGGCACGCATCACCCATCAGGTCAGTGTTGACCGCGTGCTGGGCGAGATCGCTATCTCGCGAAATCCCCCAAGCGCGCGCTTCGCCGGGCGTGCGACACGCGGCGATAAACGTCTCGGGATTGCCGTCGCGATCGTGCATGACGGTGTACGTCTCAATGATGCACGCGCCCTCATAATTTTCGGCCAGCTCGCGAGTCGGCAGCGCATCAATTTCCGCCTGCGGGTTGTCGTGCCGGTAGGTACCAGCGACCGAAGGCTCCGTGGCGTAGATGCCGAACGCGTGCTTGGTCACGTATCCGCCGTTGGCCCACACCATGCCTGGTTTGCCGGTGCCTTCGGAGCGCAACACGTCGACCATCGAG